>WGBJ01000464.1 GCA_015494385.1 Marinosulfonomonas sp. | reverse complement strand
TTGCTCATGTTACTGTTGTCCTTGATGGATTAGGGTTGCCAACCGCGTAACCTTTTGGGCACGCCGGGTCAAGAAACGAAGGGTGACAACCCCTCGGCCAGCATATCCCAAACGCGCCGTATTCGCGGGGTCTGGCGCATGGCCTGATGGGTCACAAGCCAGACAGGCAGCGGCGGGATGGGCAGGTCGGGCAGCACCTGCTCCACCAGCGGATCATCCATCGCCACATAGGTTTGCGAAAACCCAAGGCCGCAACCGGCGCGCAGTAGCTCCCAGTAAACCACGTTGTTATCGCAGCGGATGCGGAACCAGTCACGCCTTGCATCATACCCCATCTGCCGCATTCCGCGCAGGATCTGTTCATCCGCGTCATAGCCGATCAGATCATGACCGTTCAGCATATCCTCGATCGTTTCCGGCCGCCCCTTACGGTTCAGGTAATCGACCGATCCGAACACCCCAAGCGGCAAATCCCCCAGATGTTTTGCCACCACATCCACTTGCGTCGGGTGATACATGCGGATGGCAATATCCGCCTCGCGGAATAACAGGTTTTCGCTGGCGTCATTGGGGGCCAGTTCAATCGCGATATCCGGTTCCTGCCGCGTGATATGCGCGATGATCGGCGGCAGGATGTGGTGCGAAACAAAAACGCTGGCGGTGATACGCACCGTGCCCTTGATCTGCTGTTCCTGCCCCGCCGCCGCCAGCGCCATTTGCACCGCCGCATCGCGCATGGTCTGGGCGGCGGGCAGCAGAGCTGCTCCAATGTCAGTCAGTTGCAGCCCGCGCGGCTTGCGGGTGAACAAGGTGACGCCCAGTTGCTGTTCCACCTGCCGTATCTGGCGCCCCAGCGTTGGTTGACTGGCCCCTAAGCGGCGGGCAGCCGCAGAAAGCGAGCCTTCCTCGGCCACAGCCAGAAAGGATTGCAACAGCGACCAGTCAAGATTGGCGAGTGTTTTATCCATTCACCATTGAATACATGATCTACATATTTTCGCAATTTATAGTTTTCACTGAATGGGTAGATTGGGATCAACACAACACAGGAGTTTTTCAAATGTCCAATACCGTATTGATCCTTGGTGGTCGCGGCCGCTTTGGCCGCAACGCCACCGACGCCTTCAAAGCCCGTGGTTGGGAGGTGCGCCAGTTCGACCGTAAAACCGAAAACCTGCGGGATGCGGCGGGGGGTGCGGATGTGATCGTGAACGGCTGGAACCCGCTTTATCCCGACTGGGCCACACAGGTGCCAAAGCTGACCAAACAGGTGATCGAGGTCGCCATATCCACCAAAGCCACGGTGATCATCCCCGGCAATGTCTATAACTACGGCAAGGACGCCCCATCGGTATACGGGGTGGACACGCCACACGGTGCCAAGAACCCGCTGGGCCGGATACGGATTGAAATGGAAGCAGCCTATCGTGCCTCGGGTGTGCGGACCATCGTGCTGCGGGCGGGGAATTTCATTGATACGCAAGCGTCGGGCAACTGGTTTGACATGATGATCACGCCCAAGATCGGCAA
Source organism: Marinosulfonomonas sp. (assembly GCA_015494385.1). Classification (GTDB taxonomy): domain Bacteria; phylum Pseudomonadota; class Alphaproteobacteria; order Rhodobacterales; family Rhodobacteraceae; genus Profundibacter. The sequence goes on along the minus strand of WGBJ01000464.1, from coordinate 1,834 downwards.
GGGCATATTTACCTACCCCGGCAATCCCGATGTGAATCACGCCTGGGCCTGGCTGCCCGATCTGGCGCGGGCGGCGGTGGATCTGGCGGAAATGCGCGATGATCTGCCCGCTTTTGCCGATGTGCCTTTTGCCGGTTACACCCTGACAGGGCGCGAATTATGCGCAGCGGTGGAAAAGGCGTATGGGCGGCCCTTGCGGCTAAAGAAAATGAACTGGCTGCCGATCCGGATCGCCCGACCGTTCTGGCCTATGGCCAAACATCTGCTGGAAATGCGTTACCAATGGAACAAGTCCCACCGGATTGACGGCGCTACATTCGACGCCCTGTTGCCGGATTTTGAAATGACTCCGCTGGAACAGGCCATGCCGTTAGCGATCAAACACCAGATCAACCCAGACTAGCCGGTGGCGCGAAGCCGCGCCGCTGTCCCCCTCGACAGGCCAGTAAACCCCCGCGCCCGCAACCTGCAAATCCTTTGATGGCAGCACATAATCCACGCGCAGGTTGCCCGGTGCGGGGGTGTCTTTCCAATCAACCGTATCCAGCGCCGGATCGGTCTGATGGCTTGCGTTTGCCCCGCCTTGTTCCCGCGCCGCCACCACAGCCCCTTCGCTTTTGGGCAGAGGATCTTGCACCAATGGATGCGCCAGCAAGCCACGAATGGCGTCTTTCAGCCCCTCGCCATCCTGCGGGTCTTGATTGGTATCTCCCAGAATAACGAACGGACCGCTGGCGGAGGGTGTACCCAGCCCACCGTCCAGATACATACTCCAGAACCGCACCTCGTCATGGTTACGCTTGCCGTTGCGGTCCTCGGGGCCGTCAAATACCGGCGGGCCGGCGTGAAATGCCATCAGGTTGATCACCCCGTCCGGCAACTCCACAGGCACAACCCAATGACCAACCGATGACAGCCTTTGCGCGGCCAATGCCTGTGGCGAAGGAAACGGTTTGCCATCAACCATTGGCAACAGTGCATCAGGAAAAGCCGCCCATTTCAGCGCCGAAAAATCCTGTGCATGGTCTGCATCCAGTGGATAACGAGACAGGATCGCCATGCCCCCCTGACCGGCGAACCGCCCATACCCCTGCCCATCGCGCGGGCCACCAACGCGCCCGTCCCCGTCCATGTCCAGACCCGTTTGCAACCCGGTATTCGGGCGCAGGGCAAAGCGGTAGGGGTAATCATTCAGCAGATCGGCAAAGGCCGTCAGCGCAATGCCATCTGCGTCATAGTCAAACCCGTTCAGCAACAGCACATCGGGGGATACCTGTTTGATCACATCTGCAACGCCCAGAACCTGTGCATCCTTGCCCGACAGAATATCGCGCAGCAAAAGGCCGGGGCCGCGGCGCTGTAATTCGGTGTTATAGGTTGCAATGCGGTAGGTATCAGTCAGAACCGGCGATACCGAAGCAGCAAATATCAGGCCGGCGTATAGCCATGCTTTTCGACATAGGCGTTGTTGCGCTTGCGCTTTTCCTTGATCATCGCTGCGATCCGCCGCATGGCGATCCCGCGCATAAACAGACTGGTTGGAAGAAATGCCCATGCTGTCATTGTCCACACCATTGTTTGCGGGGAATCAAGCACAATCGGATCAAACACCTTGGACGCTGCCAGAACCATCATGGGCAACAGGAAGGGTAAAACCAGCCCCAGAATGATATTGACGCGCCCGTCACGCACCAATCGTGCCACAACATCACTGCCCGCCGACGGATCAAATGTTGGCAGGTTCACCCAGACATTGAACGTCTTGCCGCGCGATGGCCAACCCTGAATGCGGATCAGCATCAGGAAAGCAACCAGCGTCATCAGCGAAATCAGA
>WGBJ01000463.1 GCA_015494385.1 Marinosulfonomonas sp. | reverse complement strand
CGAATATTTCATCAAGCACCTGCTGGGCACCGATCATGGTGTGATGGGCAAGGATCTGGGTGAAGAAGGTGGCCGGATGCCCAAAGAGGTCAAGTGGCACGAGGAGGCCCCCAAAGGCAAACTTGACCTGCTGGTGACCATCGACTTCCGTATGTCCACCACCGCGGTTTATTCGGATATCGTTCTGCCAACCGCGTCCTGGTATGAAAAGGACGACATGAACACATCCGACATGCACCCGTTCATCCACCCGCTTCAGGCGGCGGTTGATCCGGCATATGAAAGCCGCACGGACTGGGAAATCTTCAAAGGTATTGCCAAATCGGTTAGCGAAGTAGCCCCGGAAATTCTGGGTGTCGAAACCGACGTTGTGCAATTGCCGTTGCAGCATGACAGCCCGATGGAAGTGGCACAGGACCGCGTGAAGGACTGGAAGAAGGGCGAATGCGACCTGATCCCGGGCAAGACCGCGCCGAACTATATCGAGATCGAGCGGGATTATTCTCAGATCCATGCCAAGTATACCTCGGTTGGTCCGTTGATGGACAAGCTGGGCAATGGCGGCAAAGGCATCGGTTGGGATACCAAGGTGGAAATTCAGCACCTGCGTGACCTGAACGGTGTGGTTCTGGAAGAGGGTGTGTCCAAAGGCATGCCAAAACTGGATACCGCGATTGATGCCTGCGAAATGATCCTGATGCTGGCGCCGGAAACCAACGGCGAAGTGGCCGTGAAAGCATGGAACGCGCTTGAAAAAGCAACAGGTCGCGAACATGCGCATCTGGCCCTGCCCAAAGAGGATGAGAAAATCCGTTTCCGCGATATTGCGGCGCAACCTCGCAAGATTATCTCGTCGCCAACATGGTCGGGGATCGAAAGCGAACATGTGTCCTATAACGCCGGTTACACCAACGTTCACGAGCTGATCCCGTGGCGCACGCTGACAGGTCGTCAGCAGCTCTATCAGGATCACGAATGGATGCTGGCATTTGGTGAAGGCTTCTGTAGCTATCGTCCTCCGGTCGATCTGAAAACGATCAACCCTGATATCCATCAGGACGAAGGCCAGCCGCATGTGGTGCTGAACTTTATCACGCCGCACCAGAAATGGGGTATCCACTCGACCTATTCGGATAACCTGCACATGCTGACACTGAACCGTGGTGGCCCTGTGGTCTGGATTTCCGAAGTGGACGCCAAAACCGCCGGTCTGGTCGATAATGACTGGGTCGAGGCATACAACGCCAACGGCGCATTGACGGCCCGTGTTGTTGTGTCCCAGCGGATGAAGCAAGGCACCATCTATATGTATCACGCCCAGGAAAAGATCGTGAATACACCCGGCGCCGAAACCACGGGTATCCGTGGCGGTATCCATAACTCGGTCACACGGACCACGGTGAAACCGACACATATGATTGGCGGCTATGCCCAGCAATCCTATGGCTTCAACTACTATGGTACAGTTGGCTCGAACCGCGACGAATTCGTGATCGTTCGCAAAATGAAGAAAATCGACTGGCTTGATACCCCTGTCACACCTACGGAGGCAGCAGAATGAAAATCCGCGCACAAATAGGCATGGTGCTGAACCTTGATAAATGTATCGGGTGTCACACCTGTTCGGTTACCTGTAAAAACGTCTGGACCAGTCGTGAAGGTGTTGAATACGCCTGGTTCAACAACGTCGAAACCAAACCCGGTATCGGTTATCCCAAAGACTGGGAAAACCAGGCCCGCTGGAATGGTGGCTGGGAACGCTCCAAACGTGGCAAACTGCACCCCAAACAGGGCAGCAAATGGCGCATCTTGGCGAAAATCTTTGGCAACCCCGATTTGCCCGAGATTGACGACTATTACGAGCCGTTCACCTTTGACTATGACCACCTGAAATCGGCCCCAGACATGCCCGCCTTCCCCACCGCGCGCCCGCGTTCGGTGATCACAGGCGAGCGGATGGAAAAGATCGTCGGTGGTCCCAACTGGGAGGAAATCCTGGGTGGTGAATTCTCCAAACGGTCCAAGGACTACAACTTTGAGGGTGTTCAAAAGGAAATCTACGGCGAATACGAAAATACATTCATGATGTATTTGCCACGCCTTTGCGAACACTGTCTGAACCCCGCTTGTGCCGCATCCTGCCCCTCGGGCGCGATCTACAAGCGCGAAGAAGACGGCATCGTTCTGATCGATCAGGAAAAATGTCGCGGTTGGCGGATGTGTGTATCCGGTTGTCCTTACAAAAAGGTCTACTACAACTGGGAAAGCGGCAAGTCCGAGAAGTGTACCTTCTGCTATCCACGGATCGAATCCGGTATGCCGACCGTTTGTTCGGAAACCTGCGTGGGCCGCATCCGTTATCTGGGTGTGATCCTGTATGACGCCGACCGGATCGAGGAAATGGCGAATACGCCGTCAGAAAAGGATCTGTATCAGGCACAGCTTGATATGTTCCTTGACCCCAATGACCCCGTTGTCGAAGCGCAGGCCATTGCCGACGGTGTTCCCGCAGACTGGATCAAAGCCGCCAAGAAATCGCCCGTCTACAAGATGGCGATGGACTGGAAGATTGCCTTCCCGCTGCACCCCGAATACCGCACCCTGCCGATGGTCTGGTACATCCCGCCACTGTCGCCCATCCAGAATGCCGCCGAAGCCGGCGCAATCGGGCTGGACCGCGATATGCCGGATGTAAAATCCCTGCGTATTCCCGTGCGCTATCTGGCCAACATGCTGACTGCCGGTGACGAGGCCCCCGTGGTCACAGCACTGGAACGGATGCTGGCCATGCGCGCCTATATGCGCAGCAAAACCATCGACGGTGTGATCGACGAAGGTATCGCAGAACGGGTTGGTCTGACCACCGAGTTGATCGAGGACATGTATCACATCATGGCCATCGCCAACTATGAAGACCGCTTTGTGGTGCCGACAACGCACCGCGAAAAGGTCGAGGACGGCATGGATATCCGCACTGGCTGTGGCTTTACCGATGGCAACGGCTGTTCCACCGGTATTTCCCAAGGCAGCATGTTCGGCGGCAAGAAAAAGGACAAAGGCTTTAACATTCCGCCGATGCCCGCCGCCGCACGGGAGGTGTTTTAAATGCACATGCCTCTGAAAGCGATATCAGCGCTTCTGAGCTATCCGACAGAAGAGCTACAGGCCGCCAAGGCCGAATTGATCGAGGCGTTGGGGCAGGGTGACCTGCTCCCCGCCGAGCTGATCAATGACCTGTCCGTGCTGATTAACGAAATCGCTACCAGCGATATCTATGATCTGCAGGAAACATATGTCGGGCTGTTTGACCGCTCGCGCAGCCTCAGCTTGAACTTGTTCGAGCATGTTCACGGTGAAAGCCGTGACAGGGGCCCGGCGATGGTCGATCTGGTGGAAAACTATCGGGCGGCCGGGTTTGAACCCGCGTCAACCGAACTGCCCGATCATATTCCTGTGCTGCTGGAATTCCTCGCAATGCGTCCCATTGACGAGGCGCGGGAGGTGCTGGCCGATGCCGCGCATATACTGGAAGTGCTTCGCACACGTCTCACACGACGCGAAAGCATTTATGCGCCGGCCTTTGCCGCCCTCCTGCACATTTCCGGCCAGCAGGCTGATCAGGCGGTTGTTGCCGAACTATTGGCCGTGAAGGAAGACGATCCTGACGATCTGGAAGCGCTGGATCAGGTTTGGGAAGAAAGCGAAGTCACTTTCGCCCCTGATCCGAACGCCGGTTGTCCGCAGGTCCGCGATATGCTGGCCCAAATGGACACGCCCCGGAACGCCCCCCCTGAAACAGCGCCCCCAGTGGCAGAATAAGGAGACAGAATAATGAACCAATTTCTGTTCGGAACTTACCCCTACATTGCGCTAACGGTGCTGTTGATCGGCTCGATCGCGCGTTATGAACGTGACCCTTTCACATGGAAATCCTCCTCCAGCCAGCTTTTGCGCCGCAAACAGCTGATTGTCGGCTCGGTGTTGTTCCATGTGGGCGTGTTGATCATCTTTGGTGGCCATCTGGTTGGCTTGCTGACTCCGGTCTGGGTGTTTGATGCCCTTGGTATCAGCCACACAGCCAAGCAAATTCTGGCGATGACCGCTGGTGGTATTGCCGGTATCATGGCGCTGGTTGGCGGCACGATGCTGCTGATGCGTCGTATCGGGGATCCACGGATCGCCAAGAACTCCAGCTTTGCCGACACCGGCATCCTGGTCCTGCTGCTGTTGCAGCTGGTGCTGGGTCTTAGCACGATCATCGTTTCCATGCAGCATCTGGATGGCGAGGAAATGCTCAAACTGATGTCATGGGCGCAGGGTATCTTCTACTTTGATGGCAATGCGGCCAGCTATATTCAGGATGTGTCGATTGTGTTCAAGCTGCACATCTTCCTTGGTCTGACCATCTTCCTGCTGTTCCCCTTCACACGGCTGGTTCACATGCTCTCGGTTCCCGTGCGCTATGTGACTCCGTGGCGCAAAGGGTACCAGATCGTGCGTTCGCGCCGGAAAGCGGCGAAATGAGCACCGAGCGCAAACCCCTGTTCCCGGATGTTTTCGTGAACGGACAAGAAATCTCTGCCGCGGATATCGCGGCAGAGGCCCAGAACCACAATGCCCCCAAGGACAAGCCCGGCTGGGCCTGGCGTGACGGTGCCCGGGCGCTGGTGATCCGCGAGTTGCTGTTGCAAGAGGCGCGCAAGCGTGACCTGCAACCGCAGCCCAGGGAACTGGAGCCCGGCAAGTTTGAAACCGAGGATGAATCGCTGATCCGCGAATTGCTGGATCTGGCGGTGAACCCAAAGGTGCCAACTGACGAAGATATGCGCAAGGTTTACGACGCGCAGCCCGATATGTTCCGCGCGCCCACCTTGTACGAACCTTCGCACATTCTGTTCGCCGCTGATCCGACCGATACCGAGGCCTGGGCCGAAGCGTTGCAAAAGGCCGAAGCGGCCCTTGCCACGTTGCGTTCCAACCCCAAGGATTTTGCGTCATTGGCCAAAGAGCTGAGCGATTGCCCGTCGCGCGAGTCCGGCGGCCAGTTGGGTCAGATCGTGACCGGCGACACCGTGCCGGAATTCGAGGCCGCAATGGATGCGATGGAGCCGGGCGTGATCAACCCCGAGCCTGTCAAATCCCGTTACGGCATCCACATCCTGCGGCTGGACGCCAAGGCTGTGGGCGATGTGCTGCCCTTTGACCAGGTCAAAGAGCAGATCGGCGAAATGCTGGAGAAGGCCGCCTGGGCCAGTGCCGCGAACGAATTTGTTCAGGAGCTGGTGGAAAAGGCCGAAATCAAGGGAATCGATATGGCCGCGTAACAGCGCCGCCATTCGATCTGTCAAATGCCGCCCCCCTGTCCTCGGGGCGGCATTTTTTTATTCCGGGGCCAGCATATACCCCTCGCCGCGTACGGTTTGCAGGTAGCGGGGCTGTTTGGGGTCTGTTTCGATCTTGCGGCGCAGGCGGGTGATTTGCACATCCACCGCGCGTTCCTGTGCCTGTCCGGTATCGCGCCCCAGATCCTCGACCAGTTTGGCGCGGCTGACGGGTTCATTCGGGCAACTGGCAAAGATTTTCATCAAGGCGCTTTCGGTCGATGTCAGACGCACCAGCTCCTCGCCACGCCACATCTCGCCGCGTTCCACATTGTAACGCACCGGCCCCAGATGCAGCATCTTCGGCCCCTGATCGACGAGCGTATCTGCCGGCATCCGCCGCAAAATGGCATTCAGGCGCAGCAGCAGTTCCTTGGGCT
>WGBJ01000462.1 GCA_015494385.1 Marinosulfonomonas sp. | reverse complement strand
GTTCGTATGCGTTCCATCCATTATGAGTTGCAGAGAACCAATAGCTTACCGAATTACTCGCAAGCGAATAGCCGCTATTCAGGCTGTCCCCAATAATATTTACCATTCTTCGTTTCCTCTTAAGCTCATATCGAGGGGCGCCCCAGGATACCGTTTATAAATTTTCACCAAAATAGAATCTGTTAACAAGATTTAAACACCGCTTCCGGCTTAGTCCAGATCGATTCTATTTTAGGATGTATGCCTTTCAGGTTCCCGGCTCATTTATCAAACCCCAATTTTTCGCGCAGTTCGCTTTCGGTGTATTCGTGGTTATCGGGCTTTTGGCCACGGCTACCATGCAATTTGAACAACCCGGGGCTTGTTTCCTCGTACCACGGGAAATCGGCAACGCGTTCATGCATATTATTCTGCCAGTCCAGAAAATCCCGAAGTGAATCAAACCGTTCATTGATTGGCGCGATCCTATCGTTGTTGCCGGATATGTCATTGCTTTGCATGCTTTTGGCCTCAACCTTGCTTGTCATTTCCGAGAATGCCGCCAGCGCAACGACCGCGATGGCAATTCCCGCGACGATAACCGGCTTTCTCTGCATTTCTTGTCCAAATCGTTACCTAGTTGGCCCAATGCCATCTATTCTAGAGACTACAATGGCAGGAAAATGACCACAACAAGACTTTGTTAACTTAATTGTGCCTGCCAATTGGCCTCGGCGGCTAGGCGCTCATTGCGCAGAAGCGCGCAGAACAAAGCGGTTAATGAGCAGCGTCGAGACAACGCCCAAACCTGTCGCTACGATCAAACCCATAACCAGCCAGTCAAAGCCATAGGCCCGAAGGAAAAGGTATTCAAACAATGGCACACTAATGATCAATGAAATGCGTGACACTATGTAGGCTTTGGTTTTCAGCAAAACCGACCCCTTCAATTCCAGAACCTGCATGGTTCTTTCCAGCAGCAACCCCAGAACCATCCAGGGCAACAGGTAGGAATATTCGGCAAACCCGGCATTGGTCAGCAAGCGGACAATTACCGGATGGAACAGGACCGCCCCCAGCAGCACCACTGCGGATATCCCGAGCCAGACAAGCACAAGGAGGATGTATTGTTTCCTTCCGACATGGGCGGCACCTGCCTTCTGGTTACTGAAAAGGATCGGCGCGGCAAGTCTGGATAACACGGCATGACTGAAAGCAACGGGGGCAAGCGCGACCTGCATCAACGCGGCATAGATCGCGACCTGTTTCAACGAACCGAAAAAGGACAGAAGCCAACGGTCCGCAATCAGCACGGTGATCGTCGCAAGGCCAATCAACGCATAAGTCGCACCATAGGTCAGATAGCTTTTGGTATTCAGCATACTCTGGCCAGCCATATCGGTTGAAACGAGGCGGGACTCCTGCCCTATCCGTTGCCAATACCGGTTTAGGAAATATTGCTGACTGACCGCCAACAGCAAGAATCCCAGGGCCAGCCCAAGAATTGCAAACTCGGGATTCTGGCCAATCCAGACCACAGCGACCAACACCCCGAGTGGCCGCGCGATGGCGCCGACAACCTGTGACATGCCGATCTCTTTTCGCAACCGGAAAGCCATCAGGACAAACTGCTGGGAAATCTGTTTTCCCCAAATAAAGGTCAATGCCAAAAGGCTTAGGAATATTGCAATCCAGCCATCCTGCGCATTTCCGACGTATCGCGCCGCGGGTAACAAAAGAAAGACGCTGACAAGGGCCAGCCCAAGAAAGCCATTGTGTTGCCAAGCCTTGAATTTTTCCAGCTCGCCAGCAGCACGGGCAATCGTTATGTATCGCAGATTGATCTGGCCAAGGGTTGTGAAAAGAACCGAAATCATAAAACTGGCGATGGAAAATAGCAGGGTATATTCACCAAACTTGTTTATTTCCAGCAGGTTAGACAGTATTTTTACGGTCAGCAGCCCCCCGACCATCGAAAACAGCATACCGGCAACAACCCACAGAAATTCATGCCCCAGCGATTGCTCTGCGCCATCTTTTCTGAACAAAGCAGCCAGTTTTTTAAACAGGGCGTTCAATTACCGGACACCTCCTCGATGATCTTCTGCCACTTTGCCACGGCGGCCTCGCGAGAGCTGTTTTCGCGCACCCAATCCTGAATATACTGCGGGCGTTTTCCGTTCATATCCAGATTTTCAAGCAGGGCTTCCAGGGCCACGGCAACCGCTTGTGCCGTGCGTTCCGCAGGGACAGCCCCCAGTTTGCCGGTCTCGATCGCCTTTGCAAGGTGGCTTTCGGGTTCAACAAGCGCCAACACCGGCAAGCCAAGGCCAAGATAGGTCAGCATCTTGGAGGGATAGGACACGCGATAGATATTCGGGGTAAGCGAGACCAGACCGATATCCGCCGCCGCGATTATCTTTTTGGCTTCTGCAAAAGGGGTAAAGGGCAGGAACCGGATTTGAGGGTGATCCCCCCATTTTGCCTTGAGCCGGGCCTCGTCTGCGCCATTTCCAAGCAGCACCAGCTCGAGGTCCGGATGATTTTCCAGACAGCGCGCAATACCGTCCGTCAGCAAGGGTAAATCCTGAAACCGCCCGAAATTTCCGGCAAAGATAATCTGCACAGGTCGGTCATTTTCCTTGGGCAAAGGTTCGGACGGGGTGGGATTGTCAAAATCTTCCAGCAGGAAATTATTGATGACATGGATGGGCAAATCCCCAAGTCCCCTTTGCCGGAGCGTATCGGCCATATCCTCGGACAAAACCACAATGGCGGACGAGCGGCGCAGGGTTTGATTATCCAGCCACGTCATCACCCTTGCAAAAAACCCTTTCCCCATTCTGCCGCCGCTATAGCGGGACACCTCGGGGTGGACATCCATGATGTGATAGATGAATTTCGCGCCGGTTAATCTGGCAGCAAGGCTGGCCGCCCATGGCGCCAGAACCGGCGGAAAAGTCGAGGCTGTTACAACGTCGGGCCGATGCCGCAACACCGCAAAAAACAATGCCGCGCAGTAGATCAAGACGTTCAGAATCCGGATGGGCAGGTTTGCCTTGTTTTCGCTGAAAACCCAGCACCTGAATATATTCAGCTTACCCAGTTTTTCGCGGCGCGGGGATTTGACCTTTTCGCGGTAGGACGGAACAGATGCAAACACACTGACATCATGGCCTGCCTCGGCCAACCCGTTGCCGATCGAACGCAGAATTGCGGCATAGGGCGGGGTATCAGGCCAGAAATAGCGGTGGGTGAGCAATATTTTCATGGATGCGCTTTGGGGGTTGGAATGTCGGCCCATTTTTCCGCTGCTTTCATATCAATTTCTGCCGGCGGCACCCTGCGCCCGATGGCATTGGCTACAACCGCCAGAAAGGTAAGAATAGCATAATACAGGTCGCTCCGGAAATTGGCGCGGTCCAGATAGGCGCGGTCCAAAGCAAGCTTGGGCGCAAGAAGCCTGTCGACATAGGATCCTTCAATATCCTCGTCACTCAACAATTCCAGACCATAGGCATAGTAATATATCGCACCCGGGCTGGTAATGCCCGGCGGAACACTCAGTGTTTCTTTCATCCAGGGAAGATAGGAGTTTTCGACAATTCCGGGATCTTCCGGGCGCGGGCCGACAATCGACATGTCGCCTTTCAGTACATTCAGGAATTGCGGCAATTCATCAATTTTCGTTTTACGCAGCAAGGCACCCAGCGGGAAAACACGGCTGTCCGAACGACCGGTGATGGCACTGCCCTTGTCTGATCCGACATGCATGGAGCGGAATTTCAGCATGTCGAAAACACGCATGTCCTTGCCGACCCGTTTGGCGCGATAGAAAACCGGACCGGGTGACATGATCTTGACCCCGATTGCCGCCAAAAGCAGAAAAGGAGACGCCAGCACCAGAACCGTGACGGCAAACAGGATATCAAAAAGACGTTTTGCCATAACGCCCCCGCTCTGTTTGCAAACAGAATACTGTTTGAGTGCGCATCAGGATTGCCCGCCCAGAATACTGTGCAGAACCTCGATCACTCTTTCCTGTTCAGGCGCGTTCATATCCATAAACAGCGGGATCGAAACGCAGCGGTTGAAATAGTCATCGGCCGCAGGAAAGGATTTCCCGCTGCAATAGGGCTTCCAGACCGACATCTGGTGCAGCGGCCTGTAATGGACAGAACAGCCGATTCCGGCCTCTTGCAGGCGGGTAATAAAGGTATCGCGATCCACCGGCGCATCATCGGCTAGACGGATGATGTAAAGGTGCCAGGAATGGGTATCCTCGGGCGCCGCATGTGGCGGCAGCGTTATGGGCAGGTCGGACAGGGCGCTGTCGTATTCAGCGGCCAGTCGGGTTCGTTTTTCCAGAAATTCGTCAAGCCGTGCATGCTGGACAAGGCCCATCGCCGCCGCAACATCGGTCAGGTTGTATTTATAGCCCGGCGCAACCACGTCATAAACCCAGCTTGCCTTGGTATCGGTGAAACGATTGAACACATCGCGATCCATTCCGTGCAAACGCATTGTGCGTGACCGGCTGGCAATTTGATCATTGCGCGTAACCAGCATCCCGCCTTCGCCGGTTGTCATTGTTTTGTTTGCGTAGAAACTGAAGGCCGTCACATCCGCCAGACAATCACCTATTGGCTTGCCCTTGTGGCTGGCCGGCAGGGCGTGGGCGGCATCGTCCAGTATCAGAATACCGTGCCTGTCGGCAATCTCACGCAGTCTGGTCAGGTTTGCCGGACGGCCGGCAAAATGCACCGGCATGATGGCCTTTGTTTTCGGGGTGACCGCCGCCTCGGTGTCCTGCAGGTCAAGACAAAGCGTTTCCGGATCCATATCCACAAACACCGGCGTTGCCCCGAGATAGCGCACAACCTCGGCCGTCGCTGTGAAAGTCAGTGTGGGGACAATCACTTCGCTTCCGGGGCCGACTCCCATTGCTTCGAGACCCAGATGCAACGCAGCAGTGGCCGAATTTACCGCAACAGCATGTGTTCCCTCGCCCAGCATTGCCGAAAACCGCTTTTCAAACTCGGCCGCATTGGGACCGGTTGTCAGCCACCCCGACCGCATACATTCGGCCACAGCATCGATTTCGGCGTCACCGACAGAGGGGCGAAAAAACGGAACCTTCATTTGATGTGTCATGCAGAATACCCCAGCTCCATCAGCTTTGGACCAAGCAGTTCCCGAACTGTGTCAGCGTCGTTTTTCGACAGCTTGTCAATGCCGGACCCTTTGGTCGGTTTTACATTGGCCTTAAAGGCATCCATGATTTTTTCTTGTTCAGGCAGGCCTAAATTCTCCACCAGACCCTCCAGCGCATCGGGTCCGGCAACAAGGTCTTCGTAGCGGATATTGAAAACACGTTGCTGGTCGATTTTATCAAGGTCGGCGGAAGCGGTTTCAATGCAATTCTTCCATTGCAAGGCGCATACCTCGGCCAATGAACGGCTTGTCGCGTCTTGTTCAATGCCCGGATACCGCGGCCCCCAAACATTGCCACCCTTGTTGCCACGCGCCAGACCCCGAAGCGTGTTAAAGCCGAACCATGCGATATAATCGAGGTTCCCCAACGGCATCTCGCGTGCTTTTTTAATCAGGTTGCGCCAGTTGGGCGGGGCTTTCCATTGGCGCATCGCGCTTTCGGTTACATCGCCACCATTGCGGATCAAGTGGACAAAAACCGCATCAGGGTAAACAGCATCGACGAATGGGACACGCAAAGTATTGGCAACGGTTTTCTCGATCAGCCGTTGATCGGGGCCAAGGTGTGCAATACCGGCAAGTGATTTGACAATGAATTTCTTGCGGCGCTCTGTAAGGGCTTCGGGATCAAGAATATCGTCGTGATCCCATGCAACCCCGCGCCGCCAAACATAGTTCACATCATAGGGAACGACAGCAGTCTTTTCCCCAGAAGCCAGAACATCACGCAGGAACTTGGTTCCCGAGCGCGCAGCCCCGATAATAATTATTGGTGGGTGCATCAGACTGGCTTCCGCTCTTTATCTGTTTTCGGTCCCGCGGGTTGGGCAAGGTTGGTTTCTTCGGACACAACCCTTTCGACTGCAATGCAATCAGCCAATTCCGGTTTCCCGTTTTCCGGCAAGTTACTAAACATAGTTACTCCATATGAACCATTACTGCTGCCGACCAGAGCCTGCTACTCACACCTGCATCTCGTGTCCCGTTGGCATTCGCCCCTATTTATCTGGCGGACTATTGCACCACAAGGGGACAGTGCTGAAAAGGAAGGTCAGTTATTAAGTCGCTGTTGCCTTAATCTGTCCTGACGATCCAGCCCATTGCTTTGCAGGTCATTCAACTTGTACCTGTCAACGGCGGAGTAAAAACCTACCAGATGGCGGCGTAAAAGTAGGCCATTTTGGAGTCATGGTTTCGGAGCCAGCTTTCAGTTGATTTGCAAGGTTTGAGGTTGTTGCGCCTTGGTGCGTGCGGCCCCCAGATAGCAAGCACGTGCCAAGGCGCATTGGCCGTCAGGCCAATTATTGTGTCCGGTGTTTTGCGCGGCTCTGGTTGAGCCGATAGCTTTCGCCGTTCATTTCCAGGATGTTGACGTGATGGGTTAGCCGATCCAGCAGCGCGCCGGTCAGGCGTTCGGTGCCGAAGGTTTCGGTCCATTCCTCAAAGGGTAGATTACTGGTAATCAGGGTTGAGCCTTGCTCGTATCGCTGCGAGATCAGCTCGAACAAGAGTTCTGCACCGGTTTTACTTAGAGGCACAAAGCCGAGTTCATCAATAATCAGCAGCTTAACCTTGGCCAATTGCCGCTGGCGGCGCAGCAGGTGCCTCTCGTCGCGGGCTTCCATCAGTTCATTGACCAGTGCGGCGGCTGTGACAAACGCCACCGGCAGGCCCTTTTGGCAAGCTGCAAGGCCCAGCCCGAGGGCGATGTGGGTTTTACCGGTGCCGCTGGGGCCAAGGGCGATGACGTTTTCTCGTCGTTCGATCCAGTCGCACCGCGCCAGTTCCAGCACCATCATTTTGTTCAAGGAGGGGATAGCTTTGAAGTCGAAGCTGTCCAGACTTTTGACCGCCGGGAACTTGGCCGACTTTATCCGCCGTTCCACCATGCGCCGTTCGCGGTCGATCAGTTCCAGTTCTGTCAGGCGGGCAAGGTAACGCACGTGATCCAACCCCTCGGCAGCACAGATGCGGGCCTGCTTGTCATGTTCGCGCAAAAACGTGGGCAGGCGCAGGGTTTTGAGGCGATGGGCCAACAGCAGTTCGGGGGCTTTGTTCATGATGCACCCTCGGTCAAAAGGCTCATATAGGCCGAAGCGGATGTGGTCGCCACATTCATTCTGGGCAGGAAGGGATAGGTGTCCAGATCCAGCCGTGGTGGACGGTGCTCTACACGGCATAGGGCTAAATGTTTAACGGCATCAAAACTTATTGCCCCCATGTGCAGCGCGTCCTTTATGGCACCGTGCAGTTCATCCATCTCGAAGCGCTCCAGCAAGCGCAGCACCTGCACATACTCCCGCTTTCCCACCTTGCCTTGGCGGGCTTCCAGTAAACGCTGGATGGTTGTGAAGGCGTCTGGTAATTCCCAACCCTGTAAGGGCGCGGCTTGGTCAAAGGCCATGATTTTGCGCTCGATCAGCGGTAGGTAATGCAGCGGGTCAAACACCATATCCCCCGTCTCGTAAGAGCGCGGGTGGTCTGCAATCACTTCCGCCGCACAACCAATAACAACACGGCCAACAAAGCCTTTGATCCAAACGTCCCTGTGGCCATAAGCAACCGGCACGGAATAATCATTGCCTCGGTAGCGCACCATCGAAGTGGATGTCACTTGCCCGCTTTGTAAATCACAAGCTTCAAACGGGGCTGCCGGCAAAGCCTGCATTGCAGCCAGATCGGACTTCAGTCGTTCGCCAATACTGGCCGTGTGGCCCCGCAGGTTATCCCGCTGCCGTGTCAGGCACTGCTCTTCCAGATAAGCATTGAACGCATCCCAGCTGGCAAAGCGCGGCATGGGCACCATGAAGTTGCGCCGCGCATAACCAACCAGCCCTTCAACCTTGCCTTTATCGTTGCCCTTTCCAGGGCGGCCATACCGGTCATTGATCACATAATGCGATAACATGGCGCTGAAGCGCTGCGTGCGTTTACGGGTCTTGTCGGGCATAATCTTAGCAACCAGGCACCGGTCATTGTCATAAAGAATGGACTGCGGAACCGCCCCGAAGAATGCGAAGGCATGAACATGCCCGTCCAACCAGGCCTCGGTATTGGCCGCCGGGTAGGCCCTGATATAGCAGGCATCACTGTGCGGCAGGTCAAAGGCAAAGAAATAAGCCTTTTGCTCAATGCCACCGATCACAACCAGCGCTTCGCCAAAGTCAGCCTGCGCATGGCCTGCCGGGTGAGACAGCGGCACAAACATCTCTTTGCCTCCGCGCTTCTTGCTGCGAACATAATCCTTCACAATCGTATAACCGCCCGTGAACCCGCATTCGGCCCGCAGCCGGTCAAATATGCGCTTGGCTGTATGACGTTGCTTGCGCGGACGCCCTTTATCCTCCGCCAGCCAGATATCAATTTGATCCGTAAACGCATCCAGCTTGGGCCGCTTGATCGGGACGGCGCGGCGATAACCGGGAGGTTCCGAATACGCCAACATCTTCGCAACACTATCCCGACTGATACCGAACTCACGGGCAATCGCCCTGCCGCTTAGCCCATCCTGAAAATGGGCACGGCGCACCTTCAAATACATCTCCACAGTATAAATCTCCAAGCCCTCCCGAGAATGTCGAAAGGACATAAGTGGCCGGTTTTTACGCCGCCCGCGACCGCATTTTGCCGCCGCTACTGTGGCCTAGTATTGCTCCGCCGTTTACAGCTGGCGGTGAAAACTTGTCAGAATTATTCCCGCAAAACAAAGCCGAAATTGATAAAGTCAAAGAAACTAACCCAGCTTTGTATGAAGCAATGTATTTTCTTGCTTATGCTGGGGCAAACCCAGATTTTGTTGATGCTATGTTGCTCCTTAATGGGTCCGCATCAGTTTCTGACCCGGCCGCCCGAGAGGAGATGAAGCTAGCTTCTGCAAACCTGTTGGTAAGTTCAGAAATGAATATTGGTTATATCCTTTCGCCACTTACTGGGAGTGGGGGGCGCATAAGGGGCAAAAAGAATGCCTTCTATTATGCAACCCGAGGGTTGAGTGTTTCCGAAAAACTAGGATACGCTGCTGTGTTGGATTCAGTTTGGTATACAGCAGGGATAC
>WGBJ01000461.1 GCA_015494385.1 Marinosulfonomonas sp. | reverse complement strand
GCCTCAACATCTTCCAGCTTCCAGCGGGTGATCCCGCCGATTTTTAACGGGGCGGCGATGGTGCCAAGTTTTACCCAGCGCCAAAGGGTGGAGCGGCCACAGCCAAGTAGCTGGGCGGTTTCAATGTCGGTAAGTAACGTTTTGGTCATTTTCAGCCCTCATATTAAATAGGATGGCTTGAAATTGCATGGAAAGTAGTGCGAAGTCATATGGGAGATTTGAATATTATTCCATTACGGATTTTTCCAACTTAATTCCTAATTTATTCAATATGTTATGCCGATTAGCCCAGACAGTTGATATAGCAGAGTAACTGATTTCAACACCATGTGCGGCTAGTTTCTCGCTTAGACGGTCACACCCACAATTCTTATCGTCCGTGGCTACATTTCGAGTTGGGTTTAGGTCAAGAAAGTCCTCGTAAAAGCTTAAGCGACTGATAATTAGGTAATCTCGAACTAGGTAGTTCTTTCGTGGCCTTTTCTCCATAATGAGATGGGCGGAAAATAGTCTGAATTTGTTATTGATTGGAGTGTTCGTGTCTAGGAGTGTCCTTGCTATTACCGCCTTCATCAAATCATAAAAATAACCGTCTTCAAATGCAAAGTTCATCAAGAGTATATCCGGGAATGTCTGTGGGCTGCTTACGAGCAACTCTTCATTAGAAAAACTTGGGCTTTGATCTTGCAATATCCAATAAGCAAGGAGTCGAACGGATAAGTCTTCTAAAGCAAACGCCGTTTCCATTTCGGATTCAACTTCCCGTTCTTCATCATCGCTATCCATCACGCCCGCACCATCTGGACAACCTTCCCAGCCTTTCCGGTTGCGTATTGTCCCCAAGAGTTCATTAAAGTTCTGCGGCGATCGAACAGATCACTTCTGGCATAGGCCCTTTCAACCTTGCTTCCGAAGGAATGGGCAAGGGCGGCTTCTGCCACTTCTCTGTCGGCCTTTGCGCTTTCTCCGCACCAGTCCCGAAATGTGGACCGGAAGCCGTGTGTGGTAATGCCTTCAATATTCATGCGCTTCATGAGCGCCTTGAATACGACATCAGACTGGACTCTGGATGTGCCATCGGGGTTTCGTTTCTGGCTTGGGAAAAGCAGCTCTTCATCCAAACCGCGAACCTTATCCAGAACGGCCAATGCTTCATCTGAAAGGGGAATACGATGGGGGCGACCGCTTTTCATCCTTTCGGCAGGGATAACCCATTCAGCCCCCTGAAACTCGCTCCACCGTGCCCCTCTGGCCTCGCCAGAGCGTGTAGCGGTGAGGATAAGGAGTTCAAGAGTTCTCGCCGATAATCCTTTGCGTTCCGACAACGCCGACATAAATGCGGGCAGGGATTGCCACGGCAATGAGGGCATGTGAACCACGCGGGTTTTAACGGCGGGCAGGGCTTTCAATAATCCATTTACAGGGTTTTCATGCGGATAGTGCCCAGCGCCTTTTGCCCAATCAAAAATAGCTGCTAACCGCTGTTTGACCCTTTTTGCTGTATCGTTCTTCTCGGCCCAGATCGGGGATAATGCGGACAAAACATCCGATGTGCCGATTGTTTCGATGGGGCGGGTTCCAAAGTAGGGAAAGGTATAACGCTCGATGGCTGATAACCAGCGTTTTGCATGGCCTTCACTTCTCCAAGTTGGCAAAAGGTTCTCATAGACTTGCATGGTTGCCTGTTCAAATGTCAGGGTAGTGCGTTTGCGCACCGTGTCGGGATCACCTCCGGCCCGCGCAATCTTTCTAAGGCTTCTGGCTGTTTCCCTTGCTTCGGCAAGCGGTATCAGGCTGGCCGACCCAAGACCGAGTTCGCGCCGTTTGCCGTGAACCATTGTGCGAAGTATCCAAGATTTGGCTCCGGTCGGACCGATGCGTAGATAAAGCCCGTCACCATCGCCATACATTCCGGCTTGTTTTAGGGCGTTAATCTTTCGTGCAGTAAGGTTCGGCATATCTGTCCCCCCATTTGTCCCACCACTTTACATAAGAACTGGCGGGACACAATGAAAAGGATTGATATTGCGCCATATAAAATAATCTAATTAAACAAGTCTGTTATAGAGTAATTGAGATTATTGAAGATTTCAAATCGGTAGCCTCTCCCGCTACCAAAATCTCCTTATATGTCAAAGAAATACACGGGATCACGTCGTGCACTTGATTAATATCAAGGCGCATATGTTGCAACAGCCTACAGTCGCGCGCATGCAACATACCGAATCCAAGCCCGCCATTGCCGGATTTTTGCAGCGACGCCCGCGTTGGGCACCGCCTGCTCCGCTGTTTCTGCTGCAACCCGTGCTGCGCCGTATCGTGCAGAGGATTGCCGAAAACAATCCCGATATGTTTGGCCGCCTTGGCCCGCATTACCGCGCGGTTTTTGTGATTGATCCGGTGAACCTGCCGTTTGTCATGCTGCTGCGGCCCGATCCGGATGATCTGATGCTGGTGGCACGCAGGCGCGATGAAATGTCCGAATATGACGCCCGGATTTCAGGCAGTTTTCTGGACCTGCTGATGCTGGTTGACGGTGATCTGGATGGTGATGCACTGTTCTTTTCACGCAACCTGACCATTACCGGCAATACCGAAGCCGTGGTTTGCCTGCGCAACGCGCTGGACGATATCGACGACAGCATTGCCGAGGAAGTGGCCGATATGTTCGGGCGCCCCGGCCGTGCGGCCCTGACGGCCCTTAGACGTATGAACGAAAAACGGGAAACACAATGATCAGACCGGAACTGGTTTGCCCCGCCGGAACCCCTTCGGCGATGCGCACTGCCGTGGATGCAGGAGCCGATGCGGTTTACTGCGGCTTTCAAAACGCCACCAACGCCCGCAATTTTCCGGGCCTGAATTTCACCGTGCCCGAACTGGAAAGGGCCGTGGCCCATGCCCATGCGGGCGGCACCAAGGTGCTGTTGGCGCTGAATACCTTTCCGCCCGCGGGCAAGGTGGATTTGTGGAAAGAGGCCGCAGATACCGGCGCGCGGCTAGGGGTGGATGCGTTTATCGTCGCCGATATTGGCGTGGCTGACTACATCGCCCGTACGCACCCCGATATCCGGTTGCATTTGTCGGTGCAGGCGGCGGCCTCGACCCCGGAATCGATCCGCTATTATTGCCGCGAATTCAATGTGAAACGGGTGGTTTTGCCGCGGATTTTGACGGTGCCGGAAATCAAACTGATGGCCGATGAAATCCCCTGCGAGATCGAGACATTCATCTTTGGCAACCACGGTCTGATGGTCGAGGGGCGCTGTTCTCTGACCAACTACATCACAGGTCTGTCCACCAACATGGATGGCGTCTGTTCCCCCGCCGCGCAGGTGGAATACATAAAGGACGACGCGGGCAACCTGTCGACCCGTCTGGGCGAATACACCATCGACTGTTTTTCCTGCAACGAAAGCGCCGGTTATCCGACCATCTGCAAGGGCCGTTACCTGACCCCCGCGCATGATGGTCCCTATTACGCATTCGAGGAACCGATCAGCCTGAACCTGTCCACCCTGTTGCCTGACCTGATGAAGGCCGGCGTGACCGCGTTGAAGATCGAGGGGCGGCAACGCTCCAAGGCTTATGTCAAATCCGTGGTGTCCGCCTATCGCAAGGCCGTGGACAGCATCATGGCGGGGCAAGACCCGCAAATCAGCGATCTGCTGGCCCTGACCGAAGGGCAAAAGGAAACGCAGGGCGCATTCAAAAGCAAAACATGGCGGTAACAATGAGCAAACTGACAATGGCGCCGATCCTGTTTCACTGGAGCGCCGAAGACAAGCTGGCCTTTTATCAACGGATTGCGGATGCGCCGGTGGATGATGTCTATCTGGGCGAAGTGATCTGTTCCAAACGCGCCCCGTTCTTCGAAAAGCATTATGACGAGGTGGCCGAGGCGCTGACCAAAGCGGGCAAACAGGTTATCTTTGCGACATTGGCCGAGGTGATGCTGAAACGCGAACGCCATATGATCGCCGGGTTTTGCGCGCTTGAGGATTTCCCGCTGGAAATCAATGACAGTGCCGCGTTGCGGCATCTAAAGGACAAACCTTACCGCGTTGGCCCGCTGATGAATGTCTATAACGAGGATACGATGGCCTATCTGGCGGCACGCGGGGCGACCCATTTCAGTCTGCCACCGGAATTGCCACGGGATTCGGTTGCGATACTGGCGGCCAAGGCCAAAGAGCTGGGCGTAACCACCGAGGTGCAGGTGTTCGGGCGTCTGTCGCTGGCCCTGTCGGCGCGCTGTTACCATGCGCGGGCGCACGGGCGGATCAAGGACAACTGCCAGTTTGTTTGCGAGCAAGACCCTGACGGGATGCCGCTGAACACGCTGGACGATCAGGAATTCCTGTCGGTGAACGGTATCCAGACGCTATCGCACAGCTATCTGAACCTGATTGGCGAGTTGCAGGACTTGCAGGATATGGGCGTAACCCATTTCCGCCTAAGCCCGCATACGGTGGATATGGTCGCCGTTGCCGAAATTTTCCGCGCGGTTCTGGACGGTGAAACCACTGCACAGGACGGACGCGCGCAACTGGATGCGCTGGATATCCCGGCCCCGTTTGTAAACGGGTTCTGGCATGGGCAGGCCGGACACCGCATGATCGAGGCCTGATCTGGCCACGGTTGGTGTCTTGCATTCATTTCATTGAAAAGGTGGTCCTGGCAGGGGCTGAGGGACTCGAACCCACGACCCTCGGTTTTGGAGACCGATGCTCTACCAACTGAGCTAAACCCCTAGGAACCGTTGCAGGGATTACGGCACATATCAGGGGGAATCAAGGGGCTAAGCGTAAAGAATCGGAATATCCGGCCCAAGGCGCATAAATGCCCTGATTTCACGCGGCTGTCATCGCGTGGCTTTGATGGCTCAGCAATAGGTGAGGGGAGCCGCAGGGCGCAACACAGCCCCGTGACGACACTTTAATGTGTCACCAATGGGCAGGGGCCGGTTTCACGGTGCGGGCACAGGAAGCGGAGGCTTTGTGTTAATAGCTACTGCTTTGATTTCAATCGGGATTGGCGGCACTTGTTCGTTTCAAAGCCGGTTCCTGCTGCTGATCGCGGGATTCAAGTCCAAATTGCCGTGATTCGGCGTGTTCACCATGTGATTTCCCAAACAAGCGGCACGTTCCTACCTTGGATGTATCAACACACCAGATGTCAAACCCGACACCAACCATGAAAAGGAACACGATATGAAACGCATCCTTACTGCCGCGACAATCGCCCTGACGACCTTTGCTTCAACGGCCTTTGCGATGGCGCCCACCGATGCCGAGATGGCGTTGATCAACCGCTACGCGCCGTTGGCAGATGTTCACATGCTGTCCGATGCCCAGTTTTCAAAGCTGATGGATATTATCAACAGCAATGACAGCGAAGGCAGCAAACGGTTGCGGGCCGGACTGGCTACGCAAAGCACGAACGGACTGTACTGGAATTAACCGCAACGCCCCACCCACCACTTGCGAACGCCAAAGGCCGCCCCGTTATGGTGCGGCCTTTGGTTTGTCTGGCAATGGATCAGTTTTGGCAAACACCGTTGCGATAGCTGCCAACGGTGCGGATCACGGCACTGGCCGGTGCTTCGATCCGGTGACCGCTTAGTTCGCTACGCAATACCCGAACCATAAGATCATTCAGTTTGGTAACGCGGTAGCAGGATATGGTGGGTTCGGCATGGCCATAGCCAACCCCGCTGTCATCGGTCAGGAATATATAGCGCCCGTTGGTCTGGACCGCTGCCTGACGCATCAGGTATTCGGATTCAGCCGCAACACCGCTGGCCCCCAGTCCGAAAACTTGCACACCTTTCTTGGCGGCTTGCTGTGCAGCGGCCAGATAGGTGCGGGCGTCACGATCATGGGGCGGGGCATCGGCAATGTGGAACATCAGCCGTTCGCCTTTGCCACGGCGCCAGTCAAGCGATGCACCGGCTTTCAGGGCTGCCGCTGCGGCCTCGGGGTAGTCCCCGCCACCGTCTGCCTGCTGTTTGCGCAGCCATGCCACCATCTGCGACTGGCGATTGGTAAAGCCGTAGTTGCGCACGACGTAGTCATCGCCTTCGTCACGGTAAACGATCAGCCCGTAACGGATACTAACCCCCGGCGCGCTGCGCTGGGCGGCACGCACGATACCGCGCAATTCACGGGTCAACCATTCCAATTCGTCCCCCATACTGCCGGTGGTATCCACCACAAAGGCCAGATCAAGGAATTCGGGCTTCCAGTCACCCGCAAAGGGCAGCGCGATATGTTTGCGCCCGCCTGATGTGGTGATGCGGGTGGTAAATACCTGCCCTTGCCCGTCAGGGAAGGCCCGCAGCTCAACCGCGTTCAAACGCCCTGCGCCCAGCACGGTCGGGAATACGGTGATATTGCCATCCACACCGGAATAGCCACTGTAAAACGGATCTGCCGCGCCGAGCCTGCGCAGGGTGATGCGCACGCCGGGGGCGGGTTTGCCATTCGGGCCGACCAGTTGCGCCAGAACAGGTTTTGACAGGTTTGCGGCGGGCAGGCGGGTGGTGCGGCGGGCCTTGGCCAGATAGCGTTGAAAGG
>WGBJ01000460.1 GCA_015494385.1 Marinosulfonomonas sp. | reverse complement strand
GGTCTGTTTACCTGTCCGGTGATGAGCTGGATCGTGGGGGCCTTGTTGGGCTTTGCAACCTATCTGATTATGTCCGGTAGATATGAATATGGCGTTGTTGCATCCATCATTGCGGCTCTGGTGGTTCTGGTGGCGTTCGGAATGCTGCTGCAGCGACTGTTTTGCCAAGGCATAACCAGTCTGGATAGCCACCCCGAGCCGGAAGTCTATGAAGTTGCCGTTGATCCGGTTGCTGTGGCTGAAATTGAAAATATCAACCCTGCGGATATGGCAATGCCTTTCGACATTCCCGAGACAACCTCGGGAGAGACCAAGCCCGGGAGCATCACAAAAATCGTTTCAGAAGCAAAAGCCGATACGGACGAGAGTGCGTCCAAAGCTGATGAGGCCAAGGCCGGTGACGCGCCCGAGCCCAAGCCCGCAGCCAAACCGGCAACGGCCCCGAAAGCAAAAGCCAAAGCTGCAGCCAAACCTAAAGCTGCGGCAAAACCGGCAGCCAAAAAGCAGGCCGCCAAAACCACAACCAAAGCAGCCCGCAAGCCTGTGGCGGCAGATGGCAAGCCTGAGTTTCTGAAGAAACCCCGCGCCGGTGGTGCGGATGATCTGAAACAGATCAAGGGTGTCGGCCCGAAGCTGGAGAAAATGCTGAACAGCATGGGGGTTTTCCATTTTGATCAGATTGCCGGCTGGCGTGCAAAAGAAGTGAAATGGGTTGACGAAAACCTTGAGGGCTTCAAAGGCCGTGTTTCGCGGGATGAATGGGTTAAACAGGCCAAAGTTCTTGCCAAGGGCGGAAAGACCGAGTTTTCCAAGAAAGTGGAAAAGGGCGGTGTTTACGCCAAGAACAAGAAGTAAACGAGAGAGTTAGGAAATGACATTGAGCCCCGATCAGGAACAAGCACTGGCGCGCAAGTCGCGTATGGTGGCCGTGGTTATCGCGGTTGTCGTGGTGCTGTGGATGGGGGCTCAGTGGGTTGGCGGGCAGGTCGGGCTGGACCCGAAGTTTGCCTTCCTATTTGATCTGGCCGCACTGGCCGCGTTCTTTTGGACAATGATCGTAACATATCAAATCTGGCGCACGCGCCGGGACAGCAGAGGATAAGGCCCATGCTTAAGGATCAGGATCGGATCTTTACCAATCTATACGGGATGCATGACCGCAGCCTTGCGGGCGCGAAAAAGCGTGGCCATTGGGATGGCACCGCTGCCATCATCAAAAAGGGCCGAGACTGGGTTGTGGAAGAGGCCAAATCATCCGGCCTGCGCGGCCGTGGTGGGGCGGGTTTCCCGACCGGCCTTAAATGGTCTTTCATGCCCAAGGAATCCGATGGCCGCCCCGCCTATCTGGTGATCAACGCCGATGAGTCCGAGCCGGGCACCTGCAAGGACCGCGAAATCATGCGCCATGATCCGCACACCCTGATCGAAGGGGCGCTGATTGCCTCTTTTGCGATGGGGGCACACGCGGCCTATATCTATATCCGCGGCGAATTCATCCGCGAACGCGAAGCGCTGCAGGCGGCGATTGACGAATGTTATGACGCCGGATTGCTGGGCAAAAACGCCGCGAAATCCGGTTGGGATTTTGACCTTTATCTGGCACATGGCGCAGGCGCCTACATCTGCGGCGAAGAAACCGCGATGCTGGAAAGCCTTGAGGGCAAAAAAGGCATGCCACGCATGAAGCCGCCGTTTCCGGCGGGCGCGGGTCTGTATGGTTGCCCGACAACCGTGAACAACGTTGAATCCATCGCCGTGATCCCGACGATCATGCGGCGCGGTGGCAGCTGGTTTTCAAGCATGGGACGCCCGAACAACGCGGGCACCAAACTGTTCGGGATTTCCGGCCATGTGGTGAACCCCTGTGTGGTCGAAGAAGAAATGTCGATCCCGCTGCGCGAATTGCTGGAAAAACATTGCGGCGGTGTTCGTGGTGGCTGGGACAATCTGAAAGCGGTTATTCCGGGTGGCTCATCCGTGCCGTTGCTGCCGCGTGATGTGGCCGACGAATGTATCATGGATTTCGACTGGCTGCGCGAGCAACGCTCGGGCCTTGGTACGGCGGCTGTGATCGTGATGGACGAAAGCACCGACATCATCAAAGCGATCTGGCGCCTAAGTAAATTCTACAAGCACGAAAGCTGTGGCCAGTGCACGCCATGCCGCGAAGGCACCGGCTGGATGATGCGCGTGATGGACCGTCTGGTGACAGGCGATGCCGAGATTGAAGAAATCGATATGCTGCTGGATGTGACCAAACAGGTCGAGGGGCACACGATTTGTGCGCTTGGCGATGCGGCAGCCTGGCCCATTCAAGGGCTGGTGCGCCATTTCCGTGGCGAAATCGAAGATCGCATCAAGTATAAG
>WGBJ01000459.1 GCA_015494385.1 Marinosulfonomonas sp. | reverse complement strand
TATCTGGATACGGTGATGCAGGAAGAAGGCATAAGCGCCGATAAAACCATCCTTTTCGGGTTTTCCCAAGGCACGATGATGGCGCTACAGGTTGCCCCGCGCCGTAAAAAACCAGTGGCGGCGGTTGTCGGCTTTTCCGGCAGCCTGATGTTGCCGGATGATTTGCGCGAAGAAGTGGTCTCGAAACCGCCGGTGATGTTGCTGCATGGCGACAAGGACGAGGTGGTGCCGCCCGAGGCGCTGAACAAGGCGGAATTCGCGCTGAATACGCTGGGGTTCGAGGTGTATGCCTTTGTGATGGAAAACGCCGCACACGGGATTGCCAGCGACGGGCTGAGCGTGGCAACAGGATTTATGCGGGAAAAACTAGGGATGGACGAATGACACGGATTTTAAACAGCGAGCGGCGCGAAGCGGCGTCGGGCAAGGGGACGTCACTGGTGGTGTTCCTGCATGGATACGGCGCCAATGCGCAGGATTTGCTGGGGCTGGCCGATCCGCTGGCACCACACATGCCCGATACGGTTTTCATGGCCCCCGATGCGCCCGAGCAATGCGCCGGAAGCCCGATGGGCTATCAGTGGTTCCCGATCCCGTGGATTGACGGCTCCAGCGAAGAGGATTCCGCCGCCGGTATGGAACGCGCGGTGGGGGATCTGAACGCCTATCTGGATACGGTGATGCAGGAAGAAGGCATAAGCGCCGATAAAACCATCCTTTTCGGGTTTTCCCAAGGCACGATGATGGCGCTGCATGTCGCTCCGCGCCGACCCGAGGCAGTGGCGGGTGTGGTCGGCTTTTCCGGCCGCCTGATGTCGCCCGAGTTGCTGGAGGACGAAGCGGTGGTCAAGCCGCCGGTTCTGCTGGTGCATGGCGATCAGGACGACGTTGTGCCACCGGCCAGCCTGCCCGAAGCCGCAGATGCGCTGACGGCCGCCGGGTTCGAGGTTTACGCCCATGTGATGAAGGGCACGGCGCATGGTATCGCACCGGACGGGTTAAGCGTGGCTGCCGCATTCATGCGGGAAAAACTGGGCATTGCCTAGGGCCGTTTGGGACCTGAAACCAGCTACATATAGTGGGGGTTGTCATGCGCCCCACAGGATATATAGTCGCCCTTGAGCGTGCCGGTATCGGACGTCCGATCCATCTTTGCACGCGCAGCAGGGGTGGTAAGATATGTCAGGTGATTTCAGGACCGAATTTGTCAGGGAACCCAGCGGGTTGCGGCACCATCCGGCACTGGTGCTGAACGCGGATTACCGGCCATTGTCCTACTACCCGCTATCACTCTGGCCCTGGCAAGAGGCGATCAAGGCGGCCTATCTGGACCGGGTCGATATTCTGGCGGAATATGATCAGGTGGTGCACAGCCCGACGATGGAAATCCGCATTCCCAGCGTGGTGGTGCTGCGGGATTATGTGCAGCCGCAGGCCAAAGTCGCCTTTACCCGTTTCAACCTGTTCCTGCGCGACGGGTTTCGCTGTCAGTATTGTGGTTCCAAAGGCGATCTGACCTTTGACCATGTGGTGCCGCGCGCAGCGGGCGGGGTGACAAGCTGGCAGAATGTGGTGGCCGCCTGTAGCCCGTGCAACCTGCGCAAGGGGTCGAAATCCCTGAAGGCGTCCGGTCTGCAACTGGCCAAACCGCCGCGTCAGCCGCAGGCCGAACAATTGCGCAATATGGGGCGCAAATTTCCCCCGAACCTGATGCATGAAAGCTGGATCGACTTTCTGTATTGGGACGCTGAACTGGAAGAATAATGGCGTGGCCCTCGAATTCCCCCGAAGCCGTTTCCGACGAACAATGGGACGACTGGCAGCGCCGCTTTGCCGACAGTGATGCCGAGGCGGGGTTCGAGGTGACGCGCGATTTTGTGCCGTTCAACCAGATGAACGACATGTTCACGCGGGCGTTCTGGGATCCTGCGGTGAAATCCGGTGACACGGATGCGTTTTTCGCCAGCTACCGGATGGAGGCAGCCCCCCGAGGGGCAGGCGGGTTCAGCCAAAAGGATTTTGCACTACGCAATGCGGCCTGGGCGATTTCGGACATCATTTCCGATCGCGCTGCGGCGACAGGCCTGCGCGAGGGGTTTCAGGGCGCGATTGCCAATGACACGCCGGTGGCCCCGATGCAGGCCGATCTGGGCGATCCGGCCGATGAAACCGCCGAAATCAAGGCGCTGGCGCGGATGTTCGGGGCCGATCTGGTCGGGATCACCGAAATTGACGAGCGTTGGCATTATTCCCACCGCCCCGATGTGCGCGATATGACACCTGTGGCCAATGAACTGCCCGAAGGCATCACCCATGTGATCGTCATGGGCCACGCGATGGATTTTGATCTGGTGGAAACCTATCCCAGTGCACTTGCGGGGGCCTCGACCGGGCTGGAATACAGTCACGAGGCGGCGATCTCGATCCAGTTGGCGGCCTACATTCGCAATCTGGGCAATCAGGCGGTGGCCTCGATGAATGACACCGCGCTGGTGATCCCCTATGCGATCAAGGCGGGCTTGGGGGAATACGGGCGCAACCAGATGGTACTGACGCCGGAATTCGGGCCAAGGGTGCGGTTCTCGAAAATCTTTACCAATCTGCCGCTGCTGGCGGACAGGCCGCGTAAGCTTGGCATGGCAACCTATTGTAACGAATGCACAGTTTGTGCCGATGCCTGTCCGCCCAAAGCGCTGCCGTTTGGCACGGCCAAGGTGGGGTCGGACAGTGTTTCAACTGTGAAGGGCGTGAAGAAATGGTCCGCCGATTGCGAGAAATGCTTTGGTTACTGGGCCAAGATCAAAACCGATTGCGCCATCTGCATGCGGGTTTGCCCGTTCAACCGGCGTGGCGGCGAGGCGGATGATTTCTGGCGTCGTCTGGCGCTGGATCATGGCGCACGCGGGCGGGCCCTGGCGCGTAAATGGCATGCGCGTAAAGGGATGCGTGCGCGGCTAAAGCCCGCAGAATGGTGGGCGCGGTTGAAGGGGGATCGAAATCTTTAAAAGATTTCGGCTGTTTTCTTTTAAAGAAAACAGGGCGCTAGACCGAACAGCTTGCCCCGCCCAGCACACAGAATTTGGCGCAATGGGGGTGGTTTAGCTGCACGTCGGCCTCGGCTTGTGCCAGAGTTTCGCCCATCTCGAATTCCGGTGCATAGGGCAGCAGGGTGCAGGCCAGCACCACCGGCCGTTGTGCACCTTTGCGTTTCACCACCATGCGCGAGGAGGCGCACATCACATCATCGGGGGATTTGCCAAGAATTCCCCAGCAGGCAGTGGTGATTTCCGGCACCTCGATGCGTTCATCCATTTCGGGGAACAGCACACACATGCCCGGGTTCGTGGCGTCAATGTCATAACCCCGCTCGGCAAACAGTGCGGCAAAACCGGTGCGGGTGTCCGCGTCATTATCCTGCCACAGCATCCGTCCGGCAACGGCCATCCGCGCCCCGATCGAGGCCAACCAGTCCATGCCCTCAAGCGTCTTTTCAAACGCTCCATCGCCACGCATCTCATCGTGGTGTGCCGGCGAATAGTGGTCCAGCGACACCCGAAAGGTCAGCCGGTCGCCGAATTCGGCCACCAGTTCGGCAATGCCTTCCCTGACCTGCGCGCGCATCATCGGGCGCATGGCGTTGGTCAGCACCAGAACTTCGTAACCGGCCTCAAGTGCAGCCCGCGTCATCGCGTTCATCTCGCGGTTCATATAAGGCTCGCCGCCGGTAAAACCGATTTCGCGTACCGGCCATTTGCGGGTTTTCAACTGCTCCAGAAAATCGAGCACCTCGTCTGTGGTGATATAGACCAGCCGGTCATTGTCCGGCGAGGATTCAATATAGCAGTTCAGGCAGGTGATGTTGCACAATGTGCCGGTGTTGAACCACAGGGTTTCGGGATGGGTCAGGGCAACCGTCGCCCGCGCTTCGCCTTTGGCGGTGGTCAGCGGGTCAATGAATTTCCCCTGATTGGCCGGTTCAACAGTTTGATCTTTCATCACATACCCGATGGTTCCACGTTCAGCCCCATTGCTACAGTGCAAATGCGCAATCGAAAAGCCATGTTCCCCCTGCTGACAGAGTTGTGAAGCAAAATTCATGTGTTACAGTCGAAAATAGGGCATGGTAATTGTTTGAAAGACATCATAAGTTAGCGCTAACATGATTTGCGAGGGGTAAAAGATGGCAACGCGTGTAATTCCGGTGGATCCGTTCGATCTGGTAATATTTGGCGGCACCGGCGATTTGGCAAAGCGCAAGATTATTCCGGGGTTGTACCGGCGTTTTGTGGCCGAACAGATGCCCAAAGATGCGCGGATCATCGGGGCTGCGCGTGGCGAGCTGGACGATGACGGTTATCGCGATTTTGCCCGCAAAGCGATTGAGAAATACGTTCATACGAAAAACCACGACAAGGACAAGATCAGGGATTTCCTGAAATGTCTTGGATATTTTCGCATTGATGCCCTGGGCGAGGATGGCTGGAAGGATCTGGCCAAGATCGTGCGCAAGGATGTGGTGCAGGCATTCTATTTCTCGGTCGGGCCAGGGTTGTTCGGGGCGCTGGCCAAACGGCTGCATAAATATAAAATCGCCGGACCGAATGCGCGCATTGTGGTTGAAAAACCCTTTGGTCATGATCTGGAATCTGCAAAAGCGCTGAATGCGGAGCTGGCGGAGTATTTTGACGAAACGCAAATCTACCGGATTGATCATTATCTGGGCAAGGAAACCGTGCAGAACCTGATGGCGGTGCGGTTCGCCAATATCCTGTTCGAACCTTTGTGGAATTCGCAATATATCGACCACATCCAGATCACCGTTTCCGAAACTGTGGGCGTTGGTGGGCGCGGGGGGTATTACGACAAATCAGGTGCCATGCGCGATATGGTGCAAAATCACCTGATGCAGCTTTTGTGCCTGATCGCGATGGAGCCACCGGCGCATTTCGACCCCGATTCTGTGCGGGACGAAAAACTCAAAGTCATCCGCGCGCTGGACCCTGTGCCGCCCGAGGACATCGTACGCGGGCAGTATCGGGCCGAGGGGGATCAGCCCTCTTATGTCGAGGACGCGGAAAACCCCGACAGCCGCACCGAGAGTTTTCTGGCGATGAAAGTGCATATCGCCAACTGGCGCTGGAACGGCACGCCGTTTTACCTGCGCACCGGCAAACGCCTGAGGGCGCGCAAAAGCGAAATCGCGGTGGTGTTCAAGGAACCACCCCATTTGATATTCGAACCCCAGGAGGGGCGGCGCTGTAACGAGCTGATTATCCATCTGCAACCCAACGAGGGCATGGATTTGCGCGTCACCATCAAGGAACCCGGCCCCGGCGGGATGCGCCTGATGGATGTGGCGCTGGACATGAGCTTTGCCGAGGCTCTGGGCGAGGATGCCGAGGATATCACCGATGCCTACGAGCGGCTGATTATGGATGTGATCCGCGGCAACCAGACCCTGTTCATGCGCGGCGACGAGGTCGAGGCGGCATGGGCCTGGGTTGATCCGATCATTCAGGGCTGGATTGATCGCGAGGATAAGCCTAAACCTTATGATGCAGGGAGTTCGGGACCGGAAGACGCATTAATGCTGATGCACCGCGAGGGGCGTCGTTGGCGGGAGATAACAGAATGAAAAAGATCAAATACCCAGACAGTGAAATGATGGCGATGGATTTGGCCGATGTATTGGCCGCCGAATTGAACGGCATCCTGAACACCAAGGAGCGCGTGACGCTGGTGGTTCCGGGCGGCACCACGCCGGGGCCGATTTTCGACATCCTTAGCGGCGTACGGCTGGAATGGTCGCGGGTCAATATCCTGCTGACTGACGAACGCTGGGTGCCCGAGGATGATCCGCGTTCCAACACCCGGTTGGTCAAGGAACACCTGCTGGTGGACCGCGCCGCCGAGGCCACCTTCATCCCGCTTTATGCCCCGACCGACACACCGGAAGAGGCTTTGCCGGAGCTGTCCAAGGCCATCGGCCCGCTGTTGCCAATTGATGTGCTGGTTCTGGGGATGGGGCTGGATATGCACACGGCATCCCTGTTCCCCGGTGCCGATAATCTGGAAGCGGCGATGGCCGATGATGCGCCGCTCCTGTTGCCGATGCGCGCCAAAGGGGCAGGCGGGCCGCGTGTGACATTGACCGCACCGGTATTAAAGGGCGCGATGTCGACCCATGTGGTTTACACCGGCAAGGCCAAAAACAAGGCGCTGAAAAAGGCGCTGAAAATCAACGATCCGCTTCAGGCCCCGATTTCGGCCTTCCTGAAAGGGGCAACGGCGCATTGGACACCGCATAAATGACGCTTTGGGATCGGCTGGAAGAAAAACAGGCGCAGGTTTCTGACCGCTCGATCCTGTCATTGTTCAATGGCGGACGGGCCGACGTATTTTCGGCCCGTCTGGACGCTATGCTGTTTGATTATTCCAAGACGAATATTGATGGCGAAACGCTGGACCTGTTGCTGGAACTGGCTGCGGATGCCGATGTTTCCGGCCGTCGCGATGCGATGTTTGCCGGTGAAAAGATCAATGAAACCGAAGGGCGCGCGGTACTGCATACGGCCTTGCGCAATCTGGATGGCAGGCCGGTCTATGTGGACGGCGAAGACGTGATGCCCGATATTCTGGCCACGCTGGACCGGATGGAAACATTTTCGACAGCGGTGCGCAGCGGTGCGTTCAAAGGGCAGGGCGGGGCGATCAGTGATGTTGTGAATATTGGCATCGGCGGCTCGGACCTTGGCCCGCAAATGACCACGCTGGCGCTGGCCCCGTATCATGACGGCCCGCGCGCGCATTTCGTATCGAACATTGACGGGGCGCATATTGCCGATACGCTGAAAGGGCTGAACCCCGAAACCACATTGGTAATTGTAGCCTCCAAAACATTCACCACGATTGAGACCATGACCAACGCCAAAACCGCGCGGGACTGGATGGCGCAATCGGTAACGGATCCGGCGGCGCAATTCGTGGCGGTGTCCTCGGCCGCTGACAAGGCCGCCGAATTCGGTATCCCCGCCGATCGGGTGTTCGGTTTTGGCGATTATGTCGGCGGGCGTTATTCCGTCTGGGGGCCGATCGGCCTGTCGTTGATGCTGGCCATTGGGCCGGACAATTTCCGCGATTTTCTGCGTGGCGGGGCGGCGATGGACGCGCATTTTCGCAACAGTGATCCGGCGCAGAACATGCCGCTGTTGCTGGCGCTTGTCGGTATCTGGCACCATCAGATTTGCGGCTGTAAAACCCGCGCTGTGCTGCCTTATGATCAACGCCTTACGCATCTGCCGGCTTATTTCCAGCAGTTGGAAATGGAGAGCAACGGGAAAAGCGTGACAATGGACGGCCAGCCCCTGACGCGCCCCAGCGGGCCGGTGGTCTGGGGCAAACCGGGCACCAACGGACAACATGCGTTTTACCAGCTGATCCATCAGGGCACTGATGTGGTGCCTTGCGAATTTATGATCGCGGCGAAAGGGCATGAACCCGATCTGGTGCATCAGCATGAATTGCTGCTGGCCAATTGTCTGGCCCAGTCCGAAGCCCTGATGAAGGGCCGCCCGCTGGATGTGGCGCGTGAACTGATGGCGGCAAAAGGGTTTACTGGGGCCGAGCTGGAACGTCAGGCCCGCCACCATGTTTTTCCCGGCAACCGTCCGACCACCACGCTGATTTATCCCAAGCTGACCCCGAACACCTTGGGCCGCATCATCGCCCTTTATGAACACCGCGTCTTTGTCGAAGGGGTGATACTGGGGATCAATTCCTTTGATCAATGGGGGGTCGAGTTGGGCAAGGAACTGGCCGTGGCGCTGACCCCTTTGGTGAAAGGCGAGGAAAGCGTTGAGGGCAAGGATGGCTCGACCCGTATGCTGGTGGATTATATCCTGAATTCCGGCTGAGGGATTGGAGCGGGTGAAGGGAATCGAACCCTCGTATTCAGCTTGGGAAGCTGCTGCTCTACCATTGAGCTACACCCGCTTTGAGGGATGGGTAATCTTTGGCGGATTGAACGTCAAGAGCAGGGTCACGGACTTGCATGGAATATTTCCCGGGAGCTGTCAGAAAATAACCGATTTGTCGTTGCAAGTGATATGATGTGTCGTTATTAAAATTTTACCAATTGGGTAATTATGACCCGAACGGAAAACACTTCAAAACAAATATGGTGTAACCATGAAAAATATTTTTCTTTTCTCAACAGTTCTTTGTATGAGTGCGACAAGTAGCTTTGCCAACAATTTCTCGATACGAGGGGGGATTTCATCGGGGTTCAATACCGATTTTGTCTACTCCCAAGACAGGGGCACGGGGCAGGAGTTCACATCCGATTACGGTCTTGGGGGCATGACAACCCTGACATATACCCTGGATCAGGGATTGTGGGGGCATCCCGTGGAGCTAGGTTTCCAGCTCGGGTTGTTACATGGAAGTTCGGAAGTTGTTACCCCTCCCACAACTTGCGGGATTCGAACATATCTTGGCTTGATCAATGATTGCCAGGACAGTGCCGGAGTTACCAACAACACATTGTTTGCCGAAGGGTCTGCGATGCTGTCTTTTGGCTCGGGCAAAACTGAATTTCTGGCCGGTATCGGTGCGCTCCATGTCAGAAACGACCTGAGCGCGCAATATCTGTATCCGACCGGATATGAAAATTTTGTCCAGCGGGACACCCGTTTTACCGGTGCCGGTCTCAAGCTGGGTGCACGCCGTGAGTTTACCTTGAAAAATGGTTCCCGATTCCAGTTGGAAGGGTTTCTGGGTGCATATCGCGGGTCCCGCAGCATGAGCATTCAGGATATAGAAATACTTACAGGTGGCGGCGGTGCGGTTACAGGTAATCAAACTGCGAATTTCGATGAAACGATAACCGCCTATTCGCTCGAAATCAGCCCGTCCCTGGTATATGATGCGCCTTGGGCCGGGAACGGATCTACGTTCGAGGTTGGCTTAAGCTATAAGCACCTGTTCAATGTTGTAGATACCCGCAATGTTGTTGGCCATTACGACCCGGCGTTTTCCCACGGCAATCTGGACGATGACATTTCTTACACAACAGTTTTTGTAGGCCTGTCTATCCCGTTGAAATAACGATAAAATTCAGTAGCGGCCCATTGTTAGGGGCCGCTACTTTTAGCAGGATCCATTTTACCCCCGCCGCCGCCGTCTGCGCCCGCCACCTTCGCCACCGCCACCGGTGTTGAAGGTCACATCGGGCAGGGTGACAATGCCGGACAGGATCGGGAAGGGATCAACCGCATTCGGGATGTTCGAGGCATTGACGAAATGCTCCTGAAAGCGTGGCTCGATGGCGGTTTCCACCTTGTCGATGTCGCGCACGGTTTTTTCAATCTCGGCGCGGGCCGACCGGTTCAGCAGGGCAATGCGCGCGCCGGTGCCGGCGGCATTGCCTGCTGATGTTACCTTGTCCAGTTCGCAATCGGGGATCATCCCCAGCACCATCGCGTGTTTGGGCGAGATATGCGCACCAAAGGCCCCGGCCAGCACGATGCGGTCCACCGTATCCACCCCGAATTTGTCCATCAGCAGGCGGGCACCGGAATAGAGCGCCGCCTTGGCCATCTGGATTTCGCGGATGTCGCGGTTGGTGACGGTGATTACGGGCCCGCCATCGGCTGACCCGTCCCAGACCAGATAGGAATTGGTGCGCCCGTCGGTGAAACAGCGCGGGGTGCCGGTCTGCTCGGCGGTGCCGATCAATCCGGGGCCATCGACAATACCGCTCATGCGCATCTCGGCCACCAGTTCGATGATGCCGGAGCCGCAAATGCCGGTCACGCCGGTGGTGGCGATGGCGGCATCAAATCCTTCCTCGTCCGACCACAAGTCAGAGCCGATCACCTGAAAGCGCGGCTCCTTGGTGACGGGATCAATCATCACATGCTCAATTGCGCCGGGTGCGGCCCGCTGGCCGGAACTGATCTGCGCGCCCTCGAACGCGGGGCCGGTGGGGGACGAACAAGCCAGCACCCGTTCGCGGTTGCCCAGCAGCAATTCGGCGTTGGTGCCAACATCCACCACCAGCACCAGATCGTCGGATTTGTCAGGGGCTTCGGACAGGGCTACAGCGGCGGCATCGGCGCCCACGTGCCCCGCGATACAGGGCAGGATATAGGCGCGGGTTTCAGGGTGCAGGTCAAGGTCCAGATCACGCGCCTTCAGGCGGATCGCATCGGATGTGGCCAATGCGAAGGGCGCCTGTCCCAATTCATAGGGATCAATCCCCAGCAGCAGGTGGTGCATCACCGGATTGCAGACGAACACGGTATCAAGGATCAGCGTCTTGTCGATGTCCGCATCCGTGGTGATCTGGTCAAACAGCGCGTTCAACCCGTCACGCACCGCTTTGGTCATCTCGTCCGCGCCGCCCTCGTTCATCATGCCATAGGATACGCGGCTCATCAGGTCTTCGCCAAAGCGGATTTGCGGGTTCATAATACCGGAGGAGGCCACCACATCACCGGTATGCAGATCGCACAGATGGGCGGCAATGGTGGTTGAGCCGACATCCACGGCCAGCCCGTAGGCGGGCGCATCATGGAAACCAGACCAGACGCGCAGGATGGTGTGCGGAGCATCATCGGCGGCCTGATGCAGGGCCACGGTGACGTTCCACTCGCCCTTGCGCAGGCGTGTTTGCAGGGTCGATAGCACCGACAGATCGGCACTGATCTCGCCCAGCTCCCATTGCTCTTGCAAGGCAGCAATCAGCCGTTCCAGATCGCCCGAGGGGTCATGCATATCGGGTTGGGCCACCTCGACGTAACACAGCCGCACGGTGGGGTTCAGGGTGATGTCGCGCGCCTCGGCCCGTTTGCGCACCACCTGTTTGTGAACCTGGCTTTCGGGCGGCACGTCGATCACCACGTCGCCCTCGATTTTCGCCTGACAGCCCAGACGCCGCCCGTCGATCAGCCCGCGGATGGATTTGTAACGCTCCTCAACCGCGTTCCATTCGCTTAGGGCATCATCGGCCACGGTGACCCCGTGTTTGGAGAATTCACCGTAAGACGGCGTGATCTGGCAGCGCGAACAAATCCCGCGCCCGCCGCAGACCGAATCCAGATCGACACCCAACTGGCGGGCCGCGGTCAGAACCGGCGTGCCTTTGGCAAAATGCCCGCGTTTGCCGGAGGGGGTGAAAATTACCAGAGGATCGGATTTTGTCATGGGTGCGCTCGCCTTGCCTGTTTCACCTT
>WGBJ01000458.1 GCA_015494385.1 Marinosulfonomonas sp. | reverse complement strand
CCGGTTTTCAGCGCGTTGTTGTCATCGCTGGAATAGATACCGCACAGGTTTCCCGCCAGCCAGTCGGCCTGATGCACCACCTTATGCGGAGTAAAATCGCGCTGGAATATCAGGGCTTTGGCCAATCCGCTGCTGGCCCCGTGCGCCGCACTTTCCTGCGGGGCGTGGCGGGCAATGATGCCCAGCAGTGCGGTATCCTCGCAAACATCATTATACATGCGCCCCTGCGCCAGCGGGGTGCCGGATGCATCAATCGGCAACATGGTGCCCGAGGTGCCATCAATGCAAATCGCCACCACATTTTCGCGGTCAATCTGGGCCAGAACGCCCATAAGGGCCGCATCCGTAACCTGTTTCCAGACGGCGGGGTCGCGGTGGTTGCTGCCAAAATCGGCCATCGGGAATGCGGCCTCGCCCGCGACATTGCCATCCCCGTCCATCGCGATTGCGCGGGCACCCGAAGTGCCCAGATCAACCCCGATATAAAGCGGCTCAGCCATTCAGCGTGCTCCGGTACTTTTCAGCGTCCCAGTTCAACAATTCGAAATTCTGCGCGTCCGACAGGTAATTCAGATCGGCATCCGCAGGCACCCGCAACAACACATCCACCAAACAACGGATCAGCGCATGGTTGGCCTCGGTGGCATCACGGCGCACCACAACGCCTTTGCCCGGAACAATCAGAAATGCAGGGGCGGGGGCGCCGGCCTTGATCAGTTTGGCCGCGGCCTCGTCAGGGGTTTCACCGTCTTGCAAGGCGGTTGCGCCGATGCCGCAGAAGATCACATGGTCGGGATAGAGGCTCCCTCCGGTGGCCTGTTTCAGCCGTGCAGGGTCCAGCGCCAACTGGTGCAGCAGCGCGTACTCCGGCAGGGTGTAGTCGCTGCCCGTGGTCAACGTTGCAAGCGCGGTAAGGTCGGGCGCCGCGCTTGCCGCCGGATCAACCCGCAACCGTTCGTGAACGTCCATCAGAAGGGCATGGGTTTCCGCGACAGTTTCCCCCGCCACAATGATCCCGTGATTTTGCAACACCACCACGTTGACCGGCCCCTTGGCCACAGCCGAAACCAGCCGCGCCAGATTGGCGCCCGGTTTTACATAATCGACAATGCCCCAGTTCAACCCGTCAAGCGGCGCCTGCATCAGCGCCTTGCAATCCTTGCGAACCGCATGGGCCAACGTGTGCACACAATGGGCGTGCATCACCACCTTTTGCCCGAATACCGCATGCAGGCTGGTTTCGATCGAGGGGCGCAGGCCATCCTGCACCAATGCAAATTCAGCAGGCTGGTCGGCACGTTCCTCACCGCCAACAACCGCGCGGCGCATATCGGGCAGGTCGACCGCGACAAAGATATCCTTGTCCAGCGCATCGGCCAGCAGGGTGCCCGATGCCTTGATCCACATCACATCGCCATCTTTGATCGAGGTATTCCCCCCCGCCGCCTGAATCAGCATCGGATCCGCCCCGATTTTGGCCGAGGCCCGACACAGGGCCGCGTATTCGGGTTCTGGCGGGGTCAGTGGATCGGGCATGTTGGATGTCCCATATCAAATGTTGGGTCGTAAAACGAAAAAGGGAATGCGCCCGTTTGTGGCGCATTCCCCGTGGTTTGATTATTCTTCGTGCGAGTCTTCGGACGCCCGTGCAGTACCCGGAGGCATATCACCGAAGTAGAAGTTATAGCCCGGAATGAACTTGCGACGGTCGCGTTTCTTCATCCCTTCAAAGGGGTAGACTTCGTGATCGCCACATTCGATGTCGTGGCAAGGCAGAACGTAATCCGCACGCTTGTCGATTTCCTCGACCGACTTCCAGCCCTCGTAGGAATTGACGAAACGGGCCGGAACCCAATAGCGCCATTTTTCGTCCTCGTTCGGCTCCAGATTGCGGGCCTCGAAAATCGCATCGCCGCAAATCACGATGTCGCCGCCAGTGGTGGCAACCGTTACACCCATATGTCCGACCGAGTGACCGGGGGTCGGGAACATGGTGATGCCCGGCAGAACCTCGGTTTCTTTGTCGATCATTTCAAAGGCGCAACCGTTATAGGCCGGCTCGATCCCCAGAACGGGGCTTTCGTAGGTGCGGTAATATAGCGGCAGCGGGTTATAGGCCATTTCGATTTCGGCCTTGGGTGCGATGTAACGTGCGTTCTTGAATTCTTTCATGTTCTGCACATGGTCCCAGTGCAGGTGGGTGAAAACGATCGCGTCGATTTCGTCAGGGTCAACGCCCAGCTTTTGCTTCAGATGTTCATGCACTTGCAGACAGCCGCGTTTTTCACATTTGTGATGGTACTTTGTGGCGCGTTCTTCGTCGCACAATCCGGTGTCGACCAGAATTTTGTATTCACCGGTGTCGATGTAATAGCAATAAACAGGCTGCCACTTCTTTTTGCCCGCCGGGCCCTTCCAGAAGATATACGTTCCCAGGTCGCCTTCCAGCCAGCCGGTGTTAATAGGATAGATCTTGGTCTCGGATATGGTCATTCGAAGTTCTCCAAAGCTAGGTTCGGAGATATTGTATACAAGATATTGAAACTGTCTACAACAATAATGAAGCCGCAGCCAAAAACCGCTATTCCTGCTTACATCTTGGCTAGAATGGACATGAATGTATCCTTCATGTGCTGGCCCATTTCCGAAGCCGCCGCCGCAGAATCAGTTGAAAACAGGTGTTTGATGATGTCCTCGTGGGATCGTGCCGAGGCGATCAGGTCTTCGGCCGTTGAAAATTTCTTGGCCCGGAAGGGGCCGGTGCGCTGGCGAAATCCCGAGGCCAGATCAAAGATGAACGGGTTTTCCGTGGCTCGATATATCTCGAGGTGAAAGGCTTCGTTTGCGCGTAAAAAGCCCGGAAGATCATTGGCTTCCGCCGCTTTTATACACTCGGCCTGCGCGGCTTCTATGCTGGACCGGGCCAATAAAGTAAGGCGTTTCGCGGCCATTCCTGCGCAAAGGGCCTCGATTTCGTGCATCGCTTCGAACATATGCGCCAGTTCCTCGCGGGTGTATTCGGTCACGCGCACACCGCGCCGCCCGTTCGACACAAGAATTCCCTGTGCAACCAACCTGTTAAGCGCCTCGCGCACCGGTGTGCGTGAAACCGAGAATCGTTCGGCCAGTTTGGTTTCATCCAGCCGCTCGCCCGCATCGATCTGACCCGAGGCAATATCGGCCCTCAAGGTCTCTTCGATGTGTTTCGAAATCGATCTGCCCTTCTGGTTTTTTGCTTTTTCCACCTATGGCTCCAATCCATATTGCCCATCAGTATGCGGGAATAGCATATTTACAGGGGTTTGGGCAATCACAAAGGATTTTTGTATATTTATATTGACTATGTGTACAATGACCCTAACCTGAGAGCCGCGTAATGGAATTCACGGGTGGGCGATGCCGGTAATTGAACTGAAGAACCTGAAAAAGACCTATGGGGCTGTTACAGTCATCGAGGATTTGAACCTGACGATGGCGGATGGCGAGTTTGTCGTGCTGGTCGGCCCGTCGGGCTGTGGTAAATCGACGACCCTGCGGATGATCGCCGGTCTGGAGACAAATACAGACGGGCAAATTCTGGTCGATGGGAAAGACGTTTCCAAGCTGGAACCCAAAGAGCGTGACATCGCGATGGTGTTTCAGGATTATGCCCTGTACCCGCATATGAACGTGGCCAAGAACATGTCGTTTGCCCTGCGTCTGGCGCGTTACAAAAAGGCCGAGATCAACAAGCGCGTAACCGAAGTGGCCGCGATGCTGGATCTGACCGACTATCTGGACCGGATGCCGGGCGAGCTGTCCGGCGGCCAGCGGCAGCGGGTGGCGATGGGCCGTGCGCTGGTGCGGGATGCGTCGATTTTCCTGTTTGACGAACCTCTGTCCAATCTGGACGCCAAACTGCGCGGACAAATGCGCGCCGAACTGGCGCTGCTAAGCCAGCGGATTGAAAAGAACATCATTTACGTCACACATGATCAGGTCGAAGCGATGACGCTGGGCGACAGGATTGTGGTGATGAAATCCGGCGAAGTGATGCAGGAGGGCACGCCCGAACAACTGTATCGCACACCGGCCAACAAATTTGTTGCCGGGTTCATCGGCTCTCCGACCATGAATTTTCTGGATGGGGTGCTGGCCACGGAAAACGATCGACTGGTCGTGCGCAGTGACAGCTATTCCATCCCCCTGCCAAAAGCATTTCTTCAACACCTGACGGGGGCTGTGGGCAACCCTGTGACCCTGGGCATTCGGCCATCCAGTTTTGAAGAAACCGAAGGCAACGACGCGTTGCCGATGAAAATTATCCTGTCGGAATACATCGGTTCGGAATCGGTTGTGACCTGTGAATTCGGCGGTCAGCGCATCTCGATCGAGGTAAATTCAGCGGCCCCCGTCAAGGTGGGAGAAATTCGTAAATTTGCGGTCAAAGAGGAGGAGATTCATCTGTTTGATCCGAATACCGGCACATCGCTATTGCCCGTGCCAGCTTTGTAAGTGCTGCCATTTAAGGCGGCGCAACTAACTTGGAGGAAAAAATGAAACATTTAAGAACAATTGTTTGTTCAACGGGGGTGGCGCTTGCTGCCTCGGCAGCTGTTGCCGGAAACCCGTACGAGCCATATGCAGGCACAACGCTTGTGGTCAACTTCCCGACGACACCGCACTATAATGCGGTTATGAAAATCCTGCCGGAATTTACCAAAGACACCGGCATTATGGTCGAAGTTGACCAACTGCAATACCTGAAAATGCGCGAACGCCAGACGCTGGAACTGACCAAGGACGTCGGCGATTATGATCTGATCGGTTACGTTGTGTTTTCCAAGGCTGACTATGTTTATGCCGACCAGCTGGAAAATCTGGCCAAGTATTTCATGAACCCGAAACTGGCCGATCCGAAATATGATGCCAATGATCTGATTGACGGGTATGTTGCCAACATCGGTATTGCCGGTGGTGAAAAGGGGTATCTGCCCGGCAAAACCGGTTCGCTGTTCGGCCTGCCTTTTGGCTCGGAAACCTCGATTCTGGGGTATCGCAAGGACATCTTTGAAAAGCACGGCCTGACAGTGCCGACAACTTATGACGAGTTGCTGGAACTGGCCTGTAAAATCCCGCAGCTAGAGCCGGGGATGGGTGGTTTGTCGTCCCGTGCCGCATCGGGCCACCATGCCTCGCATGCGTTTCTGTTGCACCTTGCCCCGTTGGGCGGTCGCATCTTTGATGACGACTGGAACCCGATCATGAACAACGAGGCCGGTGTTGCCGCTGCAACCGCGCTTAAGACGATTGTTGATTGTGGCCCCGAAGGTGCGCAAACATTCGGCTTTGCCGAAGCTGGCGCTGCCTTCTTGCAAGGTAAAACCGCGATGTTCCTTGATTCCACACAGTTTGCCGGTCAGGTTAACGACCCGGCAAAATCGACTGTTGTCGGCAAGGTTGGCTGGGCAATGCATCCTGCCGGCGTACGTCAGGCATCGCAAACCGGTGGTTTTGGCATCGGCATCCCGGCAAATGCGCAGCATAAAGAAGCCGCGTTTCTGCTGATGCAATGGCTGACATCGAAAAAGGCTGACAAGCTGATTGCGCTTGAAGGTGGCAACCCGTCGCGGTTCTCGACCCACGAGGATGCAGATGTGAACGCCAAATTCCCGCACATGAAACTGTTCGGCGAAGCCCTGCGTCATGCCGATCCCGACTGGCGTCCAATCATCCCTGTCTGGGGTAAAATCAACGCCGATCTGGGCACGGCCCTGTCCAAAGTCCTGACCGAAGATCTGGACATTCAGGAAGCGCTGGACGGTGTAGCAGAACGCACTCGCGCAACGATGGAAGATGCCGGTTACTATATCTGGCAATAATCCAAACCTAACGCGGCGGGCCGGAAAAACTCTGGCCCGTTCGCTATCTTTTCAATGACGCCTTGTCATAAGAAACGGCTTTGAACATGAATACATCGCTTGCCAACCGTCTGACGCCATACATGTTTTTGGCCCCTGCCGCAGCAATCCTGCTGGTCGCGCTTTTATACCCGTTGGGCTATGTGTTTTATGCCGGTTTTCTGAACTGGAATCCCAGCCAGCGGATCGGTCAGGCCGAATTCGTTGGCCTGCGAAACTATATCAATCTATTCCATGACGAGAGTTTCCGCGAAAGTTTCTTTGTCACACTCCGCTTTTCGGCCATCGTTGTAACGCTGGAAATGTTCATTGGCGTTGGCCTTGCCTTTTTGCTGGATCGCAATATCCGCGGCATGTCCGCCCTGCGCACGCTTTTCATTCTGCCAATGATGATTTCGCCAATCGTGGTTGGCCTGATGTGGCGCTATATGTACCACCCGACTGTCGGGTTTTTTAACCGCACGCTGAAAAGATTGGGGTTCGAGCCGATGCCCTGGT
>WGBJ01000457.1 GCA_015494385.1 Marinosulfonomonas sp. | reverse complement strand
TGACCAAACAGGTCGAAGGGCACACGATTTGTGCGCTTGGCGATGCAGCAGCCTGGCCCATTCAAGGGCTGGTGCGCCATTTCCGTGGCGAAATCGAAGATCGCATCAAGTATAAGAAAACAGGGCGGGTTTCCGCAGTGGCGGCTGAATAGATGAAGCAGTGTTATTGCATAACAACAGGTGGCATTCCCATCTCCTTTTTACCAAAAGGAGACGACCTATGACTTATGTAAAATCAACACTTGTAACCGCTTTTTCTGTTTTCACCCTGACAACGGGCATGGCCTTGGCCAAAACGCCCCTGCCGCAGGAAAAGCATATTAATTATTCTTTGATGGCCGGCGTGGTGGCGGATAATATCCGCAAAACCTGCCCCAGTATATCGGCCCGGATGTTTGTGGCCTGGAGAAAACTGAACGCGCTGAAATCCTATGCGATCAGCAAAGGCTATACCGAACCCGAGGTTCGGGCGTTCCTGAAAGATCCAAAAGAAAAAGCCCGCGTCAAAGGCATGGCGGCGGATTACCTGAAAGCGCATGGCGCGGT
Organism: Marinosulfonomonas sp.; assembly: GCA_015494385.1. GTDB lineage: Bacteria > Pseudomonadota > Alphaproteobacteria > Rhodobacterales > Rhodobacteraceae > Profundibacter. The sequence continues at coordinate 10,168 of WGBJ01000457.1, read as the reverse complement.
ACAAGGTGATCCCGAAAGCTATTGCACTGTGGGCCGTGAAGAAATCGCCAAAAAGAGCCTTATTGGCCAGATGTTGAGGGCAAGATAACACCATGACCGACCTGCGCAAAATCATCATCGACGACACCGAAGTCGAAGTTGAAGGGGCAATGACCCTTATTCAGGCATGTGAACAAGCAGGCGTGGAAATCCCGCGTTTTTGTTATCACGAACGCCTGTCCATCGCGGGGAATTGCCGCATGTGTCTGGTCGAAGTTGTCGGGGGGCCGCCCAAACCTGCGGCCTCCTGTGCGATGCAGGTGCGCGATCTGCGCCCCGGTCCCGAAGGCCAGCCGCCGGTGGTGAAAACCAATTCACCGATGGTGAAAAAGGCCCGCGAAGGTGTGATGGAATTCATGCTGATCAATCACCCGCTGGATTGCCCGATTTGCGATCAGGGCGGCGAATGCGATTTGCAGGATCAGGCGATGGCCTATGGTCTGTCCGGTTCGCGCTACAAGGAACCCAAGCGCGCGGTTGACAATCTGGACCTTGGCCCGCTGGTCGCCACCGAAATGACCCGCTGTATTTCCTGCACCCGTTGTGTGCGCTTCACCACAGAAGTCGCGGGCATCACCGTGATGGGCCAGATCGGCCGTGGCGAAGACGCGGAAATCACCGCCTATCTGGACGAAACCCTGAACAGCAACCTGCAAGGCAACATCATTGATCTGTGCCCTGTCGGCGCACTGACCAACAAACCCTATGCCTTTACCGCCCGTCCGTGGGAATTGACCAAGACGGAAACGATCGACGTGATGGACGCGCTTGGCTCCAACATTCGGGTCGATACCAAAGGTCGCGAAGTCAAACGTATCCTGCCGCGCAACCATGATGGCGTGAACGAGGAATGGATTTCCGATAAAACCCGTTTTGTCTGGGATGGCCTGCGCAGCCAACGTCTGGACCAGCCTTATGTGCGTGTCGCCGGCAAGCTGAAGCCTGCAACATGGGGCGAGGCGCTGGCCACGGCTGCCAAAGCCATGAAGGGTGCCAAGGTGGCCGGTCTGATCGGTGATCTGGTGCCGGTCGAGGCAGCCTTTGCCCTGAAACAGTTGATCGAGGGGCAGGGCGGCAACGTCGAATGTCGCGTTGACGGGGCGAAACTGCCTGCGGACAACCGTTCGGCATATGTCGGCACCGCCACCATCGAGGATATCGACAACGCGCAGATGATCCAGCTGATCGGTTGTGATCCGCGCAATGAAGCGCCGGTTCTGAACGCCCGCATCCGCAAAGCCTGGAGCAACGGGGCGCAGATTGGTCTGATCGGGCAGCCGGTGGACCTGACCTATGATTACGAGCATATGGGCGACAGCCGCGCCGATCTGATGGCGGCCATCGACAAGAAATTCGACGAGGTGCTGAAAGTGCCCTCCGTTGTGATCGTCGGCATGGGCGCGCTGCGCGAAGCCGATGGCGAAGCGGTTCTGTCCCAAGCGATGAAACTGGCCGAGGCCACGGACAGCAAACTGATGGTGCTGCACACCGCCGCCGCCCGTGTGGGTGCGATGGATGTGGGGGCTGTGACCGAAGGCGGCATGACCGCCGCGCTGGACGGGGCCGAAGTGGTCTACAATCTGGGCGCGGACGAGGTGGAAATCGCCAAGGGTGCCTTTGTGATCTATCAGGGCAGCCACGGCGACCGTGGCGCGCATCGGGCGGATGTGATCCTGCCTGCTGCGGCCTATACCGAAGAAAACAGCGTGTTCGTGAACCTTGAGGGGCGGCCACAGATGGCCAACCGTGCCGGGTTCCCTCCGGGACAGGCCAAGGAAAACTGGGCCATCCTGCGGGCGTTGTCGGCAGAACTGGGCACAGCACTGCCTTACGACACACTGGCGCAGTTGCGTCAGGCCATCGTCGCCGAGGTGCCGCATATGGCGCAAATCGACGTGGTGCCGCAAAACGAATGGAAACGCGTTCCGTTGCGCGATCCGGCCAAGAACGCCAGTTTCCTGAACGCGATCAACGATTTCTATCTGACCAACCCGATTGCACGGGCCAGCAAACTGATGGGCGAACTGTCGGCACTGGCCAAGGCACGAAGCGCAACAAAGGTGGCGGCAGAGTGATGATGCAGCAGGCAGTTCATAAGGCTCCGATTGCCCTTGCCCTTTTGGGCGGGGTGGCGGCCTGTGCGCCTGCGGAACCTGTTGATCCGGCCGTGTTCGAGCCGGACTATCTGGGCGTTCAAACGCGCCTGCTGGATGATGATCTGGTCAATATGTTCGTCACCATGCGCGGTGCGCGGGATCGGGCGGATGTGGCGGCCTATGCAGAATGTGCGGCAGCGGAATATACGCTGATCCGCGGTTACAGATATTTGCGCCATTTGCGCACAAATATCGACGAAAAGAATGGCCAGTGGCGCGGGGATGCTATTTATACCATCTCGGCAGACAAGCCGCTGGGACTGAAGACAATTGATGCCAGGGCCGCGGTGGCCGGATGCGTCGAAAACGGGATACCAAGGGTGTGAGGACCAATGGCTGAATTTTTAGCAACCCCGCTGGGGATATTCGTACTAATCTTCGCACAAGTGCTTGCGATCATTGCATTTGTGATGATTTCGCTGCTGTTCCTTGTCTGGGGCGACCGTAAAATCTGGGCCGCTGTGCAAATGCGCAAAGGGCCGAATGTTGTGGGGGCTTATGGCCTGCTGCAATCGGTGGCCGATGCGTTGAAATATGTGGTGAAAGAGGTGGTGATACCGGCCGGGGCCGACAAACCCCTGTTCGTGCTGGCACCGATGATTGCCTTTGTGATGTCGATGCTGACATGGGCGGTGTTGCCGTTCAACGATGGCTGGGTTCTGTCCGATCTGAATGTCGCGGTGCTTTATGTGTTCGCGATTGGCGGGTTGGAAGTTTACGGCGTGATCATCGGCGGCTGGGCCTCGAACTCGAAATATCCGTTCCTTGGCGCGATGCGCTCGGCGGCGCAGATGATTTCCTACGAGGTGTCGATCGGTCTGATCCTGATCGGTGTGATCATCTCCACCGGCAGCATGAATTTCAGCGATATCGTGCGGGCGCAGGATGGCAATTACGGCTTCTTTAGCTGGTACTGGCTGCCGCATTTGCCGATGGTGTTCCTGTTCTTTATCAGCGCGCTTGCGGAAACCAACCGCCCGCCGTTCGATCTGCCCGAGGCTGAATCCGAACTGGTGGCCGGTTATCAGGTGGAATATTCCGCCACCATGTTCCTGCTGTTCATGGCGGGCGAATATCTGGCGATCTTTATGATGTGTGGCCTGATTTCGGTGCTGTTCTTTGGTGGCTGGCTGTCGCCCATCCCGGGCCTGCCTGATGGTGTGCTGTGGATGTTCGGCAAAATGGTGTTCTTCTTCTTCATCTTCGCGATGGTCAAGGCGATCACCCCGCGCTACCGCTATGATCAACTGATGCGCATTGGCTGGAAAGTATTTCTGCCGCTGTCGCTGGCATGGGTCGTTTTCGTTGCCTTCATGGCGCATTTCGGAGCCTTCGGCGGGGCCTATGCCCGCTGGGCCGTAGGGGGATAAGAACATGGCATTTGATTACGTTCGCGCAACCAAATACTTCCTGCTGTTTGATTACATCAAAGGGTTCCAGCTGGGCCTGAAGTATTTCTTTGCCCCCAAGGCAACGCTGAACTACCCGCATGAAAAGGGGCCACTGTCCCCTCGGTTCCGCGGGGAACATGCGCTGCGCCGCTATCCAAGTGGCGAAGAACGCTGCATCGCCTGTAAACTGTGCGAGGCGATCTGCCCGGCGCAGGCGATCACCATTGATGCCGAACCGCGGGACGACGGCAGCCGCCGCACCACGCGCTATGACATCGACATGACCAAATGTATCTACTGCGGTTTCTGCCAAGAGGCCTGCCCGGTGGATGCAATCGTCGAGGGGCCGAATTTCGAATTCGCCACCGAGACACGCGAAGAACTGTTTTACGACAAAGAAAAACTGCTGGACAACGGCGACCGCTGGGAAGCCGAAATTGCCCGCAATCTGGAACTGGACGCGCCTTATCGCTAAGGCAAGCTGGGGCAACGACCCCGTGAACGAAGGGACATAGAAATGGGTGTAGCCGATTTCGCATTTTACATCTTCGCCATTAGTGCGGTGATCGGGGGGCTGTTTACGGTCGTCTCGAAAAACCCTGTGCATTCGGTGCTGTGGCTGATTTTGGCGTTCCTGTCATCGGCAGGGCTGTTTGTGCTGCTGGGGGCCGAATTCGTGGCGATGCTGCTGGTCATTGTTTACGTAGGCGCTGTGGCGGTTTTGTTCATGTTCGTGGTGATGATGATCGACGTGGACTTTGCCGAGTTGCGCGGACAGATGGCCAAATACGTGCCGATTGCACTGTTGATCGGGGTGGTTCTGTTGCTGGAACTGTCGCTGGCATTCGGTGTCTGGCAGGTGTCGGAAAACGCCGAGGCCGTGCGCCGCGCCGTGGCCCCAGATATGACCGAGGTGCATAACACAACCGCCTTGGGGCAACTGATCTATGACAAATATATCTATCTCTTCCAGACTGCGGGTCTGATCCTGCTGGTGGCAATGATCGGGGCGATTGTGCTGACACTGCGCCACCGGGTGAACATCAAGCGCCAGAACGTGATGGCGCAGATGCACCGCGATCCGGCCAAGGCGATGGAAGTGATTGACGTGAAACCGGGGCAGGGGTTGTGAACATGATCGGAATTGAAAACTATCTGGCCGTAGGCGCCGCGCTTTTCGTGATCGGGATTTTCGGGATTTTCCTGAACCGCAAGAACGTGATCATCATTTTGATGTCGATCGAACTGATGCTGCTTGCGGTCAATATCAACCTTGTCGCCTTTTCCGCCTTTAGTGGCGATCTGGTCGGCCAAGTGTTCACCATATTCGTGCTGACCGTGGCCGCTGCCGAGGCAGCGATTGGATTGGCGATCCTAGTTGTTTTCTTCCGCAACCGCGGCACGATTGATGTTGAAGACATCAACGTGATGAAGGGGTAAATACGATGCTGCAAACAATACTTTTTGCCCCCCTGATCGGCGCGCTGATCGCCGGTTTCGGTTGGCGGATCATCGGTGAAAAAGGCGCGCAGGTGCTGACCACGGGGCTGTTGTTCCTGTCGGCCATCCTGTCGTGGGTGGTGTTCATCGGATTTGACGGGGAAACCCAGCACATCCAGATCCTGCGCTTTATCGAAAGTGGCATGTTAAGCACCGATTGGGGCATCCGGCTGGACCGGCTGACCGCGATCATGCTGATTGTTGTCACTACAGTGTCCAGTCTGGTTCACCTCTACAGCTTTGGTTACATGGAAAACGACCCGCAGTGGGGCGAGGGCCAGAACTACAAGGCGCGCTTCTTTGCGTATCTGTCGTTCTTTACCTTTGCCATGCTGGCGCTGGTCACGGCGGACAATCTGGTGCAGATGTTCTTTGGCTGGGAAGGTGTGGGCGTTGCATCCTACCTGCTGATCGGCTTTTACTACAAGAAACCCAGTGCGAACGCCGCCGCGATCAAGGCCTTTGTGGTCAACCGTGTGGGTGACTTTGGTTTTGCCCTGGGCATCTTTGGCCTGTTCTATCTGACCGATAGCATCAAGATGGACGATGTATTCGCCGCTGCCCCGCAGTTGGCTGAAACCAACCTGCATTTCCTTTGGTCTGACTGGAACGCCGCCAACCTGCTGGCCGTTCTGTTATTCATCGGCGCGATGGGGAAATCGGCGCAATTGTTCCTGCACACATGGCTGCCCGACGCGATGGAAGGTCCGACACCTGTGTCGGCCCTGATCCACGCCGCAACTATGGTTACTGCCGGTGTATTCCTTGTCTGCCGCATGTCACCGCTGATGGAATACGCCCCGCAGGCAATGACCTTCATTGTCATCATTGGCGCAGCAACTGCATTTGTCGCCGCGACAATCGGGCTGGTTCAGAACGATATCAAACGTGTGATCGCCTATTCGACCATGTCGCAACTGGGCTATATGTTCGTGGCGGCCGGTGTTGGCGCTTACGGCGTCGCGATGTTCCACCTGCTGACACATGCGTTTTTCAAGGCGATGTTGTTCCTTGGCGCCGGTTCGGTGATCCATGCGATGCACCATGAACAGGACATGCGGAACTATGGCGGTCTGCGTAAGAAAATTCCGCTGACATTCTGGGCGATGCTGATCGGCACACTGGCGATCACAGGTGTAGGTATTCCGCTGACCAGTATCGGTTTTGCTGGCTTCCTGTCCAAGGATGCGATCATCGAAAGCGCCTTTGCGGGCGGGACTGATGCTGCCTATTATGCCTTCTGGGCGCTGGTTATCGCGGCTGCGTTCACCAGTTTCTACAGCTGGCGTCTGATGTTCCTGACGTTCTGGGGCAAACCCCGCGGGGATGCGCATACACATGACCATGCCCACGAAAGTCCGATGGTGATGCTGGTGCCGCTGGGTGCTTTGGCACTGGGTGCGGTGTTCTCGGGGATGGTTTGGTATAACAGCTTCTTTGGCGACCACGAAAAGATGTTGTCGTTCTTTGGTATGGAGCAGCATCAAGCCGAGGCTATGGCCGAAGGTGAAGGTGAAGGTCACGGAACCGAAACGGCGGCTGCTACGGCTGAAACCGGCCACGCCCCCGCCATGCACCAAGGCGCGCCCAAGGGTGCGATCTTTATGCACCCGGACAATGACGTGATCACAAAGGCGCATGAATCTCCGGCCTGGGTCAAGGTATCGCCGTTTATCGCGATGGTTCTGGGTTTTGTGGTGGCGTGGTATTTCTACATCGTGAATCCTGCCGCCCCGCGCCGTCTGGCCGAGATTCAGCCGATGCTGCACCGGTTCCTGCTGAACAAATGGTATTTCGATGAAATTTACGACGCGTTGATCGTGCGCCCTGCGTTCGCGATTGGCCGGTTCCTGTGGAAGAAGGGTGATATGGGCGTGATTGATGGCAGCATCAACGGGGTAGCGATGGGGATTATCCCCTTCTTTACCCGCCTCGCGGGCCGCGCACAAAGCGGCTATGTCTTTACTTATGCGCTGGCAATGGTGATCGGGATTGTTGTTCTGATTACATGGATGGCGATCAGCGGGGGGGCAGAATAATGGAAAACCTTCTTTCGATTGTCACCTTTATCCCCGCCCTTGCGGCGCTGATACTGGCGGTGTTCCTGCGCGGCAATGATGCTGCGGCGCAAAAGAACGCGAAATGGCTGGCATTGCTGGCGACGTCGGCCACCTTCATCCTGTCGATCTTTATCCTGACCGGGTTCGAGCCGGCGGATACGGGTTTCCAGTTCGTCGAGGAAAAGGACTGGATCCTTGGCCTGAAATACAAAATGGGTGTGGACGGGATTTCGGTTCTGTTCGTGATGCTGACCACCTTCCTGATGCCGATCACCATTGCGGCCTGTTGGGGGGTAACGGTGCGCGTCAAGGAATACATGATCGCCTTCCTGCTGCTTGAAACCCTGATGCTGGGCGTGTTCATGGCGCTGGACCTGGTGCTGTTCTATCTGTTCTTCGAGGCAGGTCTGATCCCGATGTTCCTGATCATCGGTATCTGGGGCGGCAAGGACCGGATTTATGCTGCGTTCAAGTTTTTCCTTTATACCTTCCTTGGGTCGGTGCTGATGCTGGTGGCAATGATCGCCATGTATCGGGATGCGGGCACAACGGATATTCCGACGCTGCTGAACCACACGTTCAGCTCCAGCACGATGAGCGTGTTTGGCTTCCAGATTATCGGTGGCTTGCAAACCCTGCTGTGGCTGGCGTTCTTTGCCTCCTTTGCGGTGAAAATGCCGATGTGGCCGGTTCATACCTGGCTGCCCGATGCGCACGTTCAGGCCCCGACAGCCGGTTCGGTTGTGCTGGCGGCGGTGCTGTTGAAGATGGGTGGCTACGGCTTCCTGCGGTTCAGTCTGCCGATGTTCCCGGTCGGGTCCGATCTGTTGGGGCCGCTGGTGCTGTGGCTGTCGGTGATTGCGATTGTCTATACCTCGCTGGTGGCGATGGTGCAGGAAGACATGAAAAAGCTGATCGCCTATTCCTCGGTCGCGCATATGGGCTATGTCACGATGGGTATCTTTGCGGTGAACCAGCAGGGTGTTGATGGGGCCATCTTCCAGATGATCAGCCACGGCTTTGTCTCGGGCGCGTTGTTCCTGTGTGTCGGCGTGATCTATGACCGGATGCACACCCGCGATATTGACGCCTATGGCGGTCTGGTAAACCGGATGCCGAAATACGCGCTGATATTCATGTTCTTCACCATGGCCAATGTCGGCTTGCCCGGCACCTCGGGCTTTGTCGGGGAATTCCTGACACTGATGGGGGTTTTCCAGGTGAACACATGGGTTGCGGCCTTTGCCACAACCGGCGTGATCCTGTCGGCCTCCTATGCGCTGTGGCTGTATCGCCGCGTCGTGTTCGGTGATCTGATCAAGGAAAGCCTGAAATCCATCACCGACATGGACACCCGCGAGAAGCTGATCTTTGCACCATTGGTGTTTATGACGCTGCTGCTGGGGATATATCCGGCGCTGGTGCTGGATATCATCGGCCCTTCGGTCGAAGCGCTTGTTAACAACTATCACGCAGTGATCCCGGCCGATGCGGCCGCGGCACTGGCAACACATTAGGGGTGGCGAAATGCTGAACGCCGATATTTCCATTGTTCTGCCTGAAATCACCTTGGCGGTATTCGCCATGGCCGCCCTGATGTTCGGGGTCTACACCAGCAAGGACAAGGTGGCACCGCTGATCCTTTGGGCCACATCCGCCGTTCTGGCCGGCATTGGCATCTGGATTGCCCTGTCACCGGCTGGCACGCACACCGCGTTCTATGGCGCCTTTGTGGATGACAGTTTTTCGCGCTTTGCCAAGGTGACGATCCTGCTGTCTGCTGCCGCCGTGTTGCTGATGAGTCAGGATTTCATGTCGCGCCGCGGGTTGTTGCGGTTTGAATACCCTATTCTGGTGGCCCTGTCGGCTGTCGGTATGATGATGATGGTCTCGGCCGGTGATCTGATGGCGCTGTACATGGGGCTGGAGCTGCAATCTCTGGCGCTTTATGTCGTTGCATCATTGAACCGTGACAGCATCAAATCGACCGAAGCGGGCCTGAAATACTTTGTGCTGGGCGCCCTGTCGTCGGGCATCCTGCTGTATGGTGCGTCACTGGTTTACGGATTTGCCGGCAGCACGGTGTTCTCGGACATCATCGTTTCCGCCGAAGGGCACATCCCGCTGGGGCTGCTATTCGGTCTGACATTTGTGATCATGGGGCTGGCGTTCAAAGTATCCGCCGTGCCGTTCCACATGTGGACGCCGGATGTTTACGAGGGCTCGCCGACACCTGTCACCGCCTTCTTTGCCACCGCGCCGAAAATGGCCGCGATGGGGCTGTTTGCCCGCGTGGTGCATGACGCCTTTGGCATGGCTGTGGCCGACTGGAGCCAGATCATCGCGCTGTTGGCTGTGGCCTCGATGTTCCTTGGGGCGATTGCCGCGATCGGGCAGAAAAATATCAAACGCCTGATGGCCTATTCGTCGATTTCCCACATGGGGTTCGCCCTGATGGGGCTGGCGGCTGGCACCGTTGGCGGGGTTCAGGCTATGCTGGTTTACATGGCGATCTATATCACGATGAATATCGGCACATTCGCCTTTATCATGTCGATGGAAAAAGACGGCCGTCCGGTGACCGATATTGCCTCGCTGAACCAGTATTCCAAGGCTGAACCGCTGAAAGCGCTGGCGATGCTGGTGCTGCTGTTTTCGCTGGCCGGCGTGCCGCCGATGGTCGGTTTCTTCGGGAAATTCTATGTGCTGAAAGCGGCTGTGGACGCCAATATGACATGGCTGGCAACCGCCGGTGTGATCGCCTCGGTGATTGGCGCGTTCTATTACCTGCGGATCGTTTACTACATGTACTTCGGCGAAGCCAACGATGATGCGCTGGACAAACGCATGGCGCCAACCCAATGGGTATTCCTGATGGCATCGGCCGCGATCATGCTGCTGGGTCTGGTCAACCTGTTTGGCGTTGACGGTTACGCGGCCATGGCGGCCGAGGCTCTTGTCAACTAACGACTGGCCTGTCGGCTATGGGCGGATCATTCTGCCCGAGGTCGACAGCACCCTT
>WGBJ01000456.1 GCA_015494385.1 Marinosulfonomonas sp. | reverse complement strand
TACGCCGTTTTGCATTGCCGTGCTGCGCAACAAAGCTGCGTTGCGCCGCGCCAAACTGGATCTGGACCGGCTGGAGGCCTATCATTCAGCGCGTGGATTGGGGGCGGACAAGGCGATGGAGCCGTTCTTGGTGGTGCGCGAGGGCGAGACTGCGGCGGGGGATACGTTTTCGCGCCTGTTGCTGCCGCCGCCGATGCCGCCCGAGGATCCGTTTACCGGATCGGCGACTGGCTGCATGGCGGCCTATCTGTGGCATTACGGATTGATCGAAAGCCCGCGCTTTGTGGCCGAGCAGGGTCACTGGATGGGCCGGCCCGGATCGGCGCAGGTTGAAGTGCTTGGCCCGCGCGAGGCGCCAAGCGGTGTTATGGTTGGCGGTCAGGGCGTGGTTCTGATGCGCGGTGAACTGGCACTTTAATAGGCAAAAGGGCTGGAAATTTTACGCTGTCCTATTATGTGCAGGGCAACCAAGATATATAGATAAGGATCAGGAGACAGAGAATGAGTAAAATGTTGAAATGCACCTGTCTGGAGTGCGGCGCAGTCAGCCGCTTTCCGGCAGACAAGATTGGCGACAGACCGAAATGCGGCAAATGCGGCGCATGGCTGATCACTGGTAAAGTGGCCGAAATTGATCTGGCAACGCTGAACAAGGCGGCCAAGAATGACGATGTGCCACTGGTGGTGGATTTCTGGGCGCCGTGGTGTGGCCCGTGCCGGATGATGGCACCGCAGTTCCAGATGGCGGCAGAAAAGATGCAGCCGAATGTGCGCTTTGCCAAGATCAACACCGAAGAACACCCCAATGCCTCGCAACGCTATAACATTCGCGGGATTCCGACGATGGCGCTGTTTAAAGGCGGGCGCGAAGTGGCGCGGCAGTCGGGCGCAATGCAGTCGCCGCAGATTCAGGCTTGGGTAAGTAGCAAAGCCTAAAATGTCATCCCCGCGAAAGCGGGGACCTCTCTAACCTTGGCGTGTGCTTTTGGCGGTCCCCGCTTGCGCGGGGATGACATTGCTTACCCCGTTGACCACGCGCGTGGTTGCTTCATACCGGCCATCTTGATTGCCTGGCCGGTATAGCCATAGGGGAACAGTTCATACAAAATTGCCTTGGCACCGGCTTTGTTCACCCCGTTGCGTTTGGCAAGGTATTTGAACACGAACCGCACATCCGGCATGATGCCGTGCTCTTCTTCCCAGTCACGGATGAATTTGATGATCTCGTGATGCAGCGGGGTCAGGGTGATGCCCTCTTGCTCGGCGCGGTATTCGGTGAATTCCGGCGTCCAGTCATGCTGATCGGTCAGATAGCCGTTGCCATCCACCTTGACCTTCTTGCCCGAGGGCAGGGTGAGTTCGGTAATCTTGTCCGGTAGGGTCCGCATCTTGTTTCCTTGCTCGCATCTGTTGGGTGCGGGTCAGGATAAGGGGCATCAAGGGGGTGTCTTTGAGATAGATCAAGTTGCGACCAAAGGGGGCAATGGCCCGCTGACTGCTTGAATTTGGCGTCACGGCGGGTTTAATGGGCGCATGTATGATTTCCTGAGCTTTGAAAGTTTTATCGCGCCCGACGTTCTGCTGGTTTGCTATTACCTTGGCGCGGTGGGTATCCCGCTGGCCGCTGTGTTGCTGGTGCGCAAACTGGCACAGTTGTTTCCGGCCTTTGGCGGGGCTGCGGATCAGGCCAAAGCGGCCATCCCGCGCAAATACCGGTGGCGGATTTATCTGGCGATGGCGGTGATGTTCCTGTGCATGGAAATCATCTGGCGGATGATGTTCGAGGCGATGATCGGCTATTTCCAGATGCGCGATGCGCTGGTGGGGATGGCGGGGTAACAGCGGTTACTTCCCTCTCGGTTTCGCCCTTAATGTCGGATCGGCCTTGGTCGGGTCCTCGGGCCATGGGTGTTTCGGGTAACGCGCACGCATGTCCTTGCGCACATCACTATAGGAACTGGCCCAGAATCCGGGGATGTCCATTGTGGTCTGCACCGGCCTGCGGGCGGGCGACAGCAGGGTGACGCGCAGGGGGGTGTGGCCAACTTTGGGATGACTGGTAACGCCGAACATTTCCTGTAGGCGCAGCGAGATTTCGGGGGCCTCGCCAGAGTAATCAATCGGGATCTTGTTGCCCAGCGGGGTGGTGAAATGTGCCGGTGCTTCACGGTCCAGACGCTGCATCTGGTCCCACGTCAGGATGCTGCGCAACGGCTCCAGCAGGTTCAGGGATTTCAGATCATTGGCGGTTTTGATGCCGGTTAGGTAAGGCAGCAGCCAGTCGTCAATCGTATCCAGCAGCGCCGCGTCGGTAAATTCCGGCATCCCGTCCACCAGCAGCACCCGCGCCTGAAACCGGCGGGCGGCGTCACTCCAGGGCAGGCCCAGATCACGCACGCCATCCAGCATGGCACGTGCCAGCGCCTCGTCCGGCGCATCGCGCCAGATGCGGTCCGACAGCACCAGTGCGCCGAACACCTCTTGCTGTCGCGCTACCACACGTCGGTCGCGTTTGCTCCATTCGCAATGGTCGAGCCATGTGATCCGGTCGCTGTAAAGGGCGCGCAAACCGGCCTCGGAAATTTCCACCGCCTGCCGGATGCGGGCCTCGCGGGCGTCGCCGTCCAGATCGGTGGCGACCAGCAGGCGCGCGCCCGCCATCGGGTCGTCCTCGCGCATCATTGCCCCTTTGCCGCCCGACAAAACCCAGCGCGGCGTATCCCCCTTGCGGCGCAAGCCTATGCGGTCGGGGTAGGCCAGCGCCGCCATTTCGCCCAGCGACAGGTGGTCAGCGGTTTTGCCACGGCGCAGGCGCTTGGCCTCGGCGCGGATACGGTGGATCGGTCCGGCGTTGGCCTGATATGGCCGTTCTGCGCTAAAACGCTTCAGGTCGGTCAGTGCCTCGATCCGCAGGGCCAGATCAACCGGTGCCCCGCGCAACGGGTCGCGTTCGGCCAGTAGCGCCGCCAGCAGCGCCGCCTGATCCCCCGCCACGGCCACCATATGCGCCAGACGCGGGTGCAGGGGCAAGGCGGCCAAAGCGCGGCCATGATCGGTGATCCGCCCGCTATCGTCCAGCGCGCCCAGTTGGGTTAACAGCGCCTTGGCCTCGGCATAGGCGCCGGGGTTAGGCGGGGTCAGCAGGGCCAGATCATCGGTGCTGCCCGCGCCCCACAGCGCCAGTTCCAGCACCAGTCCGGTCAGGTCGGCGGCCTCGATTTCGGCAGGAGGGAAGGGGGCCATGCCGCCCTCTTCGCCCTTGGTCCACAGCCGGTAACAGGTGCCCTCGGCCACACGCCCCGCGCGGCCGCGGCGCTGGGTGGCTTCGGCTTTGGTCACCCGTTCGGTCACCAGCCGCGACATGCCCGAGGCCGGATCGAACCGCGCACGCCGCGCCTGTCCGCAATCGACCACCACACGGATGTCGGCAATGGTCAGCGAGGTTTCGGCAATCGCCGTGGACAGCACGATCTTGCGGCCCGATTGGGCGGGGGCGATGGCGGCGCGCTGGGCCTTGAAATCCATTGCGCCGAACAGGGGGTGGACGTGGCAATCTGCGGGCAGGTCCGACAGCATCCCCGCCACGCGCCGGATTTCGCCTTCGCCCGGCAGGAACACCAGAACGCCGCCGGTTGTTTCGGCCACCGCCTGTTTTACCAGCGTCGCGGCGGCATCGGGCAGGCGTTTGCCCTTGGGCAGGGGGCGGTCCAGCCAGCGGGTTTCAACGGGGTAAGAGCGCCCTTGCGACGTGATCACCGGCGCATCGTCCAGCAGGGCGGCGACGGGTTCGGCGTCCAGCGTGGCGGACATTACCAGCAGTATTAAATCCTCGCGCAGGGCGCCGCGCACTTCCCATGTCAGGGCCAGCCCCAGATCGGCATTCAGGGAGCGTTCGTGGAATTCGTCAAAGATCACCGCGCCGATGCCCTCAAGCGAGGGGTCGGACTGGATCATACGGGTCAGAATGCCTTCGGTGACGACTTCGATGCGGGTCGCTTTGGACACCTTCGCCTCGCCCCGTATGCGGTAGCCAACAGTCGCGCCCACCTTTTCGCCCAAGGTTTGCGCCATCCGTTCCGCCGCCGCGCGGGCGGCCAGACGGCGGGGTTCCAGCATCAGGATACGGCCCTTGCACAGATCGGCCTTAAGCATTGCCAAAGGCACCCGTGTGGTTTTACCCGCCCCCGGCGGCGCTTGCAGCACCGCGCGGCCATGATCGCGCAGGGCGGGGATCAGGGCGGGCAGGGCATCATCAATGGGCAAGCGGGTTGTCATAAGGGTGTTATCGGGGATGGGACGTAAAAACGCCATATGTAAACCGGTGAGTGGACCGCCGCAGAACACAGTCCTATCC
>WGBJ01000455.1 GCA_015494385.1 Marinosulfonomonas sp. | reverse complement strand
TGGCTTGCAGGCGCAACAGGGTATCCTGCGTTTCCTCATGCTTGGGTTTTATGGCAAAGGCCTTCTCGGCCAACAGCAGGGCCGTTTTGGTATCCCCCTCGGCCAGCTTTTGCTTCATGATCCCGCGCACGCCAACAAAACGGGTTTTGTCATCCTGCAACAGACGCTTATAAACCTCTTCGGCCTTGCGTTTGTCACCGGTCATTTCGGCGGCTTGCGCGCTTAGCAGATTGGTCAGCTCGGGCTTGTTCAAATACTTCTCGGCCTTGGCCGCCTTGGCCATCGCCACTCGTCCTTCGCCGGAGGCCAGCGCCAACATCCCTTCGGACAGGGCCTCGTATCCGCGCTTTTCGCGGTTGCGGTCAAAATAGCGGGAAATCGCGGTTTCATCGCCGTTCAGGAATTTGAACGTGGCAATCAGCAGGCCCGTGACCTTTAGCAGCAACCAAACCCCGACCAGCAGCGCCACCGCCAGCAGCACCATCATCAACGGACCGATAACAAATTCGGTATTGGTAACGGTAATCACCACGCTGGATCCGGTTTCCATCAGATAACCGGCACCAAAGGTTGCCCCCGCAATCGCGGCAACAAAAAGCAGAATTTTGATCAGGGACCAGAGCATGTTATTTCCTTAGTTACCGTTTAAACTGTCAGCCAGTGCGCGCACGGCTTCGACCGCTTGCAGACGTGTTTCGGCCTGTTTTACCCAACCGGCCATCGCCGCCTGCCCTTCTTCGGGCAGGGCACCCACCAGCGCAATCACACCGGCAATATCGCCTTTCTCCAGCGCCGCCTCGGCACGGGACAAAACCGCATCCGGATCATCGCCTTCGCGCGGCTCCAGCGACCGCGCCCCGACCTGAGC
This sequence comes from Marinosulfonomonas sp., assembly GCA_015494385.1. Classification (GTDB taxonomy): domain Bacteria; phylum Pseudomonadota; class Alphaproteobacteria; order Rhodobacterales; family Rhodobacteraceae; genus Profundibacter. Next base: position 1,257 of record WGBJ01000455.1, on the reverse strand, counting down.
GCGGAAAAACGCACCGATCTTGTCACCCAGACCATCGCCCGTTGTCGCCTTGACCGACGCGGCCAGACCGGCACGCGCGGCCTGTGGATAGGTTTCCTGCAAATCCAGCAGGGTTGGCACACCACCCTTTGCCGCATCTTTTAACACCGGCGGAACATCCACACCGGCAGCCGTAAGGTTCGTGACTGTGGCCTCGAATGCGCCGCCATTGTCCAGCGCCGATTGCAACTGTGCGACCGCCACCTTGATGGCTGTCGCTTTGGCCACTTCCTCGGCTGTTTTTTCCGCCTCGGCTGCCTGTTGCGCCACGCCTTCGATTTTTGCTGTCGCTTCGGCGGCCAGTTTTTCAATATCCGCCCGCTGGGTCGCCAGCAGATCACGCATGGTCTGCAATTCACGCTCGTAGGCAGCCGCGGCTTCGCTTGTCATACCGCCTTCGGCCACAGGGCGTTTTTCCAGCGTGGTCAGGCGGGCTTCTATATCCTCAATCTTGTTGGTCAAATCAGCCAAAGTTGCGGAAAGTTCATTATCCTTGTCAGCACTCGTCGATGCCAAAGCCGCAACTGCCGCACTTGCATCGGCCTTTGCCCCGGCAATAGCATCCGGCAAACCGCCAACCTGCGCCGTCACATCCTTCAAGGCAGCTTGCTGGCTTTCCAGCGTCGCCTGAACCTTGGCCAGATTTTGCTCAACGTCCGAAGGGCGGTTCATGAAATAATAGCTCGCCGCGCCAAACCCGACGGCACCGGACAACACACCCCCCACCAGCATCGGCATGAACACCGATTTCGGCTTGTCGGATTTTGGTGTTTCGTCTTTCGGCGTGTCACTGTTGCCGGTTGGCTTATCCTCGACCTTGGCCTTGTTTGGCTTGACCGGTTTCTCTACTACCACCGCATCCTCGATTACATCTTTGGATTTGGCGTCTTTCCCGCCTTTGGCACCATTGCCACGCGCCGGTTTCTTTGCAGTAGCCACGACGAAAACCCCCTCGAATCGATTTGAAATCAAATACCGTTTTACGGCACCAGCCTACTCTTGGATCGAGCCATCCTCAAGCGCAACTCATGCGTCGATACGTCCCTGTATCGCTGCAATCATTCCCTTGGCATCCGGTGTTGCGGAAACGGTGATGTCGTCAAAACCAGACCCTGACAGGGCTTCTTTCACCGCTTCACTTATCGCCACAACCCGAACCTGCGCATTGACCCGACCCAAGTCGGCAACAAATAGCCTGGCCGTACGCGGCGAGAAAAG
>WGBJ01000454.1 GCA_015494385.1 Marinosulfonomonas sp. | reverse complement strand
GGGCGCATGGGGCCAAGCCCGACCTCTTGCGCGTTCATCCGCATCGCCTGCCCGTCATCGGCAAACAGGGCCTGCATATCATCGGCCAGCCGGTCGGCCATTCCCAGCCAGTCGGAATCCGCCCCGCCAAGGTAATCGTCCAGCGTCAGCAGGGCACGCCCAAGGGCGGCATAATCGACCAGATGGGCATCGGTATCGGCCACGCCCTGATACCAGATCCGTTTTAACCCGCCGTCAAACCACATATTTTGCAGTATGAATTCGGCGGCCTGCACGGCGGCCTGTCCGTAATCGGGACGGTTCAGAACGCGACTGGCTTCGGTCAGCGTAATGATCATTTCGGCGTTCCATGCCAGAATGATTTTCTTGTCGGTCAACGGTTCGGGACGTGTTTTGCGGGCATTGCGGAGCTGTTCAAGCAGGTCATCAAAGTTGGGGATATCCTCACGGCCGGCGATCGCCTTTAGCGGGGTGTCGCTGGTGAAAAGGACGTTGGCGCCTTCAAAATTACCATCCTCGGATACGTTCAAAACTTCAATCACGGCTGGCGCTTCGGGACCAAGGGCCTGTTTGATCTGATCCAGCGTCCAGACATAGAACGCCCCCTCTTGCCGCTCCCCGTCCGGCCCCTGTGAATCCGCATCCTGCGCGGCGTAAAATGCGCCCTCGGGGCTGCGCATTTCGCGCAACACATAGTCAAAGGTCCGCGTGGCGGCGCGGGCGTAATCGGGGTTGCCGGTGGCAGAATAGGTGTGCAGCAAAAGGCGGCCGATCAGTGCCTGATTATACAGCATCTTTTCGAAATGCGGGATGTTCCATTCCGGATCGGTGGCATAGCGGTGAAACCCGCCGCCAACGTGATCATGGATGCCGCCGCGCACCATCCCGTCCAGCGTCAGGGTGACGGCCTGCATCAGGGCGGTATCGCCGCTGCGCTCGGCCTGATCCAGCAGGAACAGCAACAGGTTTTCGCGCGGGAATTTCGGGGCGGTGCCAAAGCCGCCGTTGAAATCGTCCAGATTGCCCAGCATCGCGGTGGCGGCGGCGTTTATGTCCGCATCGGTGACATCGCCCAGAACCGCGGTCTGGTCCAGATAATCGCGCAGGCGCTGGGATAAGGTAAAGGCCTCGGTCCGCAGGGCGGCGTTATCGTTTTCCCAGACGTCTACAATGGTCTCAAGGGTTTGCTGGAAAGCATCCGGCGGGAAATAGGTGCCGGCAAAGAAGGGTTCGGCATCGGGGGTCAGGAACACCGAATTGGGCCAGCCGCCGCTGCCGGTCAGGGCGGATGTGACCAGCATGAACTGCTCGTCCAGATCGGGGCGGCGTTCGCGGTCGATCTTGATACTGACGAAATGCGCGTTCAGATAGGCGGCGATTTCCTCGTTCTCGAAGCTTTCGGCCTCCATCACATGACACCAGTGGCAAGAGGCGTACCCGACGGATACGAATATCATTTTCCCCTCGGCCTGCGCCTTTTCCAGCGCTTCCGGTCCCCATGGATACCAGTCCACGGGGTTATCGGCGTGTTGTTGCAGATAGGGCGAGGATTCCTGCGCCAGCCGGTTTTCGGCAAAGGTTTGCGAGGCGAGCAGGATCAGGAGGAGGGAGAGGAATATGCGCATGGGGTTGAGCATAGCGGCGGGGGATGGGCTTGTCAGGTGACGTTTGGGTGAGGTGGGTTTGGGGTGTGTCATCCCCGCGAAAGCGGGGACCGGGTTAGGGGTGGAGCTTGCGGCGAGAGGTCCCCGCGTGCGCGGGGATGACAAAGGGTGTGGAGGATTGCTGCGTTTGCCCCTGTCCGGCATTTTGCAAAAATGCCAGCGCCCGACCGCCCCATGGCGGGCGCTTTTGCGAGGGTTGGATATGGGGTAAGGTTTGGGGAGTAATGGATGCTGTGATCTTGGTGACGTCGCACTCTGCGCCCACCCGGTCGGGCGCTGACATTTTTACAAAACGGGGGATAGAACCTCTATGGATTACGGTGGTGTAGGGTGGGTTTCAACCCACCATTCCCTGGTTCCTTTAACACGGCTTCCCCCACAAATCATACTCCCCCGCCTCGTCCACTTCTACCGTCACAATATCCCCCGCCTTCAACCCTTCAAACCCCTCGTCAATAAACAGGTTCCCGTCGATCTCGGGCGCGTCGGCCATGGTGCGGCAGGTAGCGGCGTCCTCGTCTACCTCGTCGATGATCACCTGCATCACCTTGCCCACTTTGGCCGCCAGTTTGGCCTCGGAGATGCTTTGGGCCTTTTGCATGAAGCGGTCCCAGCGGTCCTGTTTTACATCGTCCGGCACATGGTCGGGCAGGGCGTTTGAACGCGCGCCTTCGACGTTTTCGTATTGGAAGCAGCCGACGCGTTCCAGTTGGGCCTCGTCCATCCAGTCCAGCAGAGTCTGGAATTCGGCCTCGGTTTCGCCGGGGTAGCCGACGATGAAGGTGCTGCGCAGGGTGATGTCGGGACAGATGTCGCGCCACGCGGCGATTTCGTCCAGCGTTTTGGCACCGGCGGCGGGGCGGGCCATGCGTTTGAGCGTATCGGGGTGGGCGTGCTGGAACGGGATGTCCAGATAGGGCAGGATCAACCCATCCGCCATCAGCGGGATCAGGTCGCGCACATGGGGGTAGGGGTAGACGTAGTGCAGGCGCACCCACGCGCCGAGTGACCCCAGATCGCGGGCCAGATCGGTGATGTGGGCGCGGTGCCCTTTGGCTTCGGCATATTTCAGGTCCAGACCATAGGCCGAGGTATCCTGCGAGATCACCAGCAGTTCCTTGACACCGGCATCGACCAGCTTTTCAGCCTCGCGCATCACAGCGTGGGCGGGGCGGGATGCAAGGCGGCCGCGCATGTCGGGGATGATGCAGAATTTGCAGGCGTGGTTGCAGCCCTCGGAAATCTTCAGATAGCTGTAGTGGCGCGGGGTCAGGGTGACGCCGGATGCGGGCAGCAGGTCGATATAGGGATCGGGCGAAGGCGGCACGGCGGTATGCACCGCGTCCAGCACCTGTTCGTATTGGTGCGGGCCGGTGACGGCAAGGATTTGCGGATGGTGTTCGCGGATGTAATCAGGCTCGGCCCCCAGACAGCCGGTGACAATGACACGGCCGTTTTCGCGCAGGGCTT
>WGBJ01000453.1 GCA_015494385.1 Marinosulfonomonas sp. | reverse complement strand
AGCGCCGACCATGCGGCAGCGGTTTCTTCTGGCAGGGTTTCGTTAAGCACCTTGTCAAACAGCGCCAGCCAACCATCAAAATGATCGGCCCGCACGTCGCCGGCCCGCATATGCGCCATCATCGGATTGCCGTCATAGCTGCGTTCAAACAGTATGGCATTGCGCCAGAAACGGGCGATCTTGGCCTCGTGTTCGGGCCAGTTTTTGACATGGCCGTTAAAGATCGGACCCAGCACCGGATCCTTGCGCACATTGGCGTAGAAACGGGTCATCACCAGTTCGATCTGTTCCGGTGTGATCGGGAAACGGGGGGGCATGGTGTTCATAATGGGCCTTCATTCATGGTTATAGGTCTATAGATAGGGTGCGTTTTGCAAAAACAAAAGGGCCGGTTTGTCGCAAGGGTTTGCAGGCACACTGGACCATTGTGCATTCCGCCCCTATAACGCGCCTATGGATAGAATATTCGCGATCATTATTCGAATTACCTGCCCGGCGCTCTGAGTATAGATGAGCCGCCGGGTTCAAGGCGTCTGATATGATCGCGCCGCCCTCATCCCATAGAATTCCCAATTCCAAGGAAGCCGCAAATGTGCGCCGATACCCCTGAAACCCCCGATTACAAATCCACCCTGCATCTGCCGAAAACCGATTTTCCGATGCGCGCAGGCCTGCCCAAACGCGAACCCGGCTGGCTGGAACGCTGGGAACGGATTGGCGTTTACGACCGCCTGCGCGAAAAGCAGGGGCGTGATGTGTTCACCCTGCATGACGGCCCGCCCTATGCGAATGGCCATCTGCACATCGGTCACGCGCTGAACAAGATCCTCAAGGATATGGTCGTGCGCAGCCAACAAATGATGGGCAAGGATGCGCGCTATATCCCCGGTTGGGATTGCCACGGTCTGCCGATCGAATGGAAGATCGAGGAGAAGTATCGCCAAAAAGGCAAGAACAAGGACGACGTGCCGATCAACGAGCTGCGAAACGAGTGCCGCAAGTTCGCCGAAGGCTGGGTTGACATCCAGCGCGAGGAATTCAAGCGGCTGGGCGTGACCGGCAACTGGGAAAACCCCTATCTGACGATGGACTACAGTTCCGAAGCGGTGATCGCCGAGGAATTCATGAAGTTCGTGATGAACGGATCACTTTATCGCGGCTCTAAACCCGTGATGTGGTCGCCGGTTGAAAAAACCGCACTGGCCGAGGCCGAGATCGAATACCACGATCACCAGAGCCATACGATCTGGGTGAAGTTCTATTTCACCAATGCCAGTGGCGATCTGGACGGCGCGGCCGCAGTGATCTGGACCACCACCCCCTGGACCATCCCGCAGAACAAGGCCGTGGCCTATAACCCCAAGATTGCCTACGGGTTGTATCAGGTGGACGCCACCGAGGAAGAAAGCTGGACGGCCGCAGGGGACAAGCTGGTTCTGGCCGACACACTGGCTGCCGATACGCTGGAAAAATCCCGCGTCACCAAATTCACCCGCCTGCGCGATGTGACAGCCGATGAACTGGCGCCGCTGGTCTGCAAACACCCCTTTGCCGATCTGGATGCCTTTTGGGATTACGCCGAGGGCGTGCCGATGATCGACGGTGATCACGTCACAGACGAGGCCGGCACCGGTTTTGTCCACACAGCCCCCAGCCACGGCGCGGATGACTATGAGTGTTTCGTGAAACGCGGCTGGACCGACCGTCTGACCCATAACGTCAACGAGGATTCCGCGTTCGAGGAATTTGTGCCCTTCTTTGCCGGTTTGCAGGTGTTTGACCGCAAGGGCAAGGAAGGCAAGGCCAACACCGCCGTGATCAACAAACTGGTCGAGGCAAACGCGCTGATCGCCCGTGGCCGGATCAAGCACAGCTATCCGCACAGCTGGCGCTCCAAGGCGCCGGTCATTTTCCGCAATACCCCGCAGTGGTTTGTGGCGATCGACAAGGATCTGAGTGACGGCATGGACCAGAACGGAAAAACCATCCGTGAACGCGCCCTGACCGAAATCGACCACGTCAAATTCACCCCGCAATCGGGTCGCAACCGGCTGTTTGCCATGATGGAAAACCGCCCCGACTGGGTGCTGAGCCGTCAACGTGCCTGGGGCGTGCCGCTGACCTGTTTCATTCGTGACGCAGGGCAGGGGCAGGTGGAAATCCTGCGCGATCCGGCTGTGAACGCACGGATTGCCGAGGCGTTCCGTGCTGAAGGCGCCGATGCGTGGTTTGCCGATGGTGCCCGTGAACGCTTCCTTGAAGGTGTGGCGGATGCTGACAGTTGGGAGTTGGTCACCGATATTCTGGACGTGTGGTTTGACTCAGGCTCAACCCACGCCTTCGTTTTGCGGGACCGCGAAGATGGATCGCCCGACGGCATCGCCGACCTTTATCTGGAAGGCACCGACCAGCATCGCGGCTGGTTCCATTCCTCGCTGTTGCAAAGCTGTGGCACCAATGGCCGCGCGCCTTATCGCGGGGTGTTGACGCACGGGTTTACGCTGGATGAAAAGGGCATGAAGATGTCCAAATCATTGGGCAATACCATCGTGCCGGAAACCGTGGTCAAACAATATGGCGCCGATATTCTGCGTCTTTGGGTGGCACAGGTCGATTTCACCGCCGATCAGCGGATCGGTCCGGAAATCCTGAAAGGTGTCGCTGACAGCTACCGCCGCCTGCGCAATACCATGCGGTTCATGCTGGGCTCTTTGGGCGAATTCAAAGCCGAAGACGCCGTGGCCCCCGCTGACATGCCAGAGCTGGAACGCTGGGTGCTGCACCGTCTGGCCGAGTTGGACAAGGTGGTGCGCGAAGGCTATGCCGCCTATGATTTCCAGGGTGTGTTCCGCGCGTTGTTCGAATTTGCCACGCTGGACCTTTCGGCGTTCTACTTCGATATCCGCAAGGATGCGCTCTATTGTGATGGCGATAGCCTGAATCGGCGCGCCGCCCTGACCGTGCTGGATATGCTGCACCAGCGGCTGACCACATGGCTGGCCCCGATCCTGACCTTCACGATGGAAGAGGTCTGGCTGGAGCGCCACGAAGGCGACGAAAATTCCGTGCATCTGGAAGATTTCCCCGAAACACCGGCGGAGTGGCAGGACGATGATCTGGCCGCCAAATGGGATGCCATCCGCCGCGTGCGCCGTGTGGTCACCGGCGCGATTGAAATCCAGCGGCGGGAAAAGGTGATCGGGGCGAGCCTCGAGGCCGCGCCGACCGTGCATGTGCGTGATGCGGATATGCTGGCGGCGGTGAAGTCGGTGGATTTTGCCGATGTTTGCATCACCTCGGACGTGCGCCTGACCGATGATCCGATCTCGGATGTTGCCTTCCGTTTGCCGGAAGTCGAGGGCGTGGGCGTCGAGTTTGAACGCGCCGAGGGGCAGAAATGCCAGCGTTGCTGGAAAATCCTGCCCGATGTTGGCAAGCACAGCCATGCGGATGTATGCGGGCGTTGTGATGCGGCGCTAGGCTAAAGCAAATCAAACGCGGGCCTTGCGAAGGGCCCGCGTTTGCGCAAGGGTTGCCTATGCCTGTTGCAACCATAGACACCCCCACCGGCCCGATGACCCTGACCCTGT
>WGBJ01000452.1 GCA_015494385.1 Marinosulfonomonas sp. | reverse complement strand
GCCGCAAACCGAAGCTGTTTCAACGGAGTGTTCCGGCATTGATACCATGCCGGAGGCGGCAGTTCTGGCGCGGGTTCTGGCGGGTCAAAAGGCGGCGATTGCAGCGGTGGAAGCCGCGATGGTTCCGATTGCAGCGGCGGCGGATATGATGGCCGCTAGGCTGCGCGATGGTGGGCGGCTGGTCTATGCCGCTGCCGGTTCTTCAGCGTTAATGGCGATTGCCGACGGGCTGGAACTGGGCGGAACATTCGGCATTACACCTGATCGTATCCGGCTGTTGATGGCGGGTGGTCTGCCGGTGGACGCCACAATGCCCGGCCACACAGAAGATGACATCAGCGAAGCCGAACAAGCCGCAAAAGACATCCGACGCGGTGATGTAGTGATCGCGGTCACGGCCAGCGGCAGCACCCCATACCCCTGCACCATTTCCGAACTGGCCAAAAAGGCGGGCGCGCGCACCATCGGTATTGCCAATAATGCCGACGCACCGCTGTTTGCGACGTCAGATATTGCCATCCACCTGCCCACCCCGCCCGAAGTGATCGGCGGCTCGACCCGACTGGGTGCGGCCACGGCACAAAAGGCGGCGCTGAATATGATGTCCACCCTGATGGGGATTAAACTGGGCCATGTGCATGACGGCATGATGGTGAACCTGCTGGCCGACAATGCCAAATTGCGCAAACGCGCGACGACGATAGTTTCTGCCATTGCTGGCGTGGATGCTGTGCGGGCAGGGGCGTGTTTGCAAGTCAGCGGCGGGGCGGTGAAACCGGCTGTGCTGCTGGCGACGGGCGTGGATGGTCTGGAACGGGCAAAGGAAATGCTGGAGACCGCACAGGGCAACCTGCGGGTGGCCCTGACAGCTCACGGATTTTACGAATGACGACGCGAAATAATATTAACTAAGGGAGAAAGATTATGAAACTGAAACTAGGTATGGCGCTGATGGCGACCACTATTCTTGGCTCGGCACTTGCAGCCACAGCCGAGGACGTGACCATCACGATCGAAAGCTGGCGTTCCGAAGACCTGTCGATCTGGCAGGACAAGATTATTCCCGCGTTCGAGGCATCGCACCCCGGCATCAAGGTAAAATTCACCCCCACAGCCCCGGGCGAATATAACGCAGCCCTGAACAGCAAACTGGAAGGTGGCGTTGCCGGTGACATGATCACCTGCCGCCCGTTTGACCAGTCATTGCTGATCTTTGAAAAAGGCCAGTTGGCCGACCTGACCGATCTGGATGCCATGGCCAATTTCGCCGCTGTGGCCAAATCGGCCTGGAGCACGGATGATGGATCAAAGACTTTCTGTGTGCCAATGGCCTCGGTGATCCACGGGTTCATCTATAACAAGGACGCCTTCAAGGAGTTGGGGCTGGAAGTGCCGCAAACCGAAGACGAATTCTTTGCTGTGCTGGACAAGATCAAGGCAGACGGCAATTACATCCCGATGGCTATGGGTACCCATGACGAATGGGAATCCAACACCATGGGCTACTACAATATCGGGTCCAACTACTGGAAAGGTGAAGAGGGCCGTCTGGCCATCATCAACGGCACGCAAAAGCTGACAGATAAGCCCTGGGTCGATGCGTTCAAATCGCTGGCCAAATGGGGCGCTTATCTGGGCGACGGTTACGAGGCCCAGACATATCCCGACAGCCAGAACCTGTTCACCCTTGGCCGCGCGGCGATCTATCCTGCCGGATCCTGGGAAATCAGCGGCTTTAACACACAGGCCGATTTTGAAATGGGCGCGTTCAAGCCGCCAGTGCCGGTTGCCGGCAATGATTGCTATATCTCGGATCACACCGATATCGGCATGGGCATGAATGCCGCTTCCAAACATCCGGAAGAAACCAAAGTCTTCCTGAACTGGGTTGGTTCACCTGAGTTTGCATCGCTCTATTCCAATGCGCTGCCGGGCTTCTTCTCGCTTTCAAACGAGCCGGTCACACTGGAAGACCCGCTGGCACAGGAATTTGTAAGCTGGCGCAAGGATTGTCATTCGACCATCCGCCCGACCTACCAGATCCTGTCGCGTGGCACGCCTAATCTGGAAACGGAAATGGGCAATGCTTCGGCCAATGTGATCAAAGGCACCGAAACACCCGAGGCCGCCGCAGAACGTCTGCAAAAAGGTCTGGCCAGCTGGTATGCACCTCAGCAGAACTAGGCCGGTTTAACTGACCAAGGCTCCGGCCGGCGCAGATCGGCCGGAGCATCCACAGGGGAACATCATGCAAGACGTAAAAGCAAAGCCGCGTTTCAAGTGGCATATCGTTGTATTCTTGGCACCCGCAGTGCTGATTTACACCGCCATTATGATCATCCCCATTTTCAACACTCTGGGCATGTCGTTCTTTACCGACGTGGACAACCGGCAGGTGTTTGTAGGCTGGCAGAATTTCAACACCCTGTTCGGGGATGAGCGCTGGGCCGATCATTTCTGGAACGCGCTAAAGAACAACTCGTGGTTTTTCATGATCCATATGCTGGTGCAAAATCCGGTCGGTATTTTGCTGGCGGCAATCCTGTCCTCGCCCAAACTGCGCTTTGCGGCGGCCTATCGCACGGTTATTATCATTCCGGCGATCCTGTCTTTTGTGATTGTCGGTTTTGCCTGGAAGCTGATCCTGTCGCCACTGTGGGGCATCGCACCATGGCTGCTGGACAGTGTCGGGTTGAAATCACTGTTCGCCCCGTGGCTGGGCCTTGAGGAATACGCCCTGACCACCCTGTCGCTGATTTCCGTCTGGCAGTTTATCGGCATCCCGATGTTGCTGATCTATGCCGCCCTGCTATCGATCCCCGAAGAGGTTCTGGAAGCGGGCGAATGTGACGGGCTGACGGGTTTTTCGGCATTTTGGAAAATCAAACTGCCACTGATCCTGCCCAGCATCGGCATTATCTCGATCCTGACGTTTGTTGGCAATTTCAATGCTTTCGATCTGATCTATGCTGCGCAAGGGGCGCTGGCAGGGCCACATTATGCCACCGATATTCTGGGCACTTTCATGTATCGCACCTTCTTTGGCAACCAGTTGCAACTGGGGGATATCAACATGGGCGCGACCATTGCCAGCGCCATGTTCGCCATCATTCTGGTCGGGGTTTGCCTGTATCTTTTCGCCATCCAGCGCCGCTTGCGCCGGTATCAGTTCTAGGGGGGCGGGCAGATGAACAAAGCACGCCGCAATATCTGGCATTCGGTTGCCGCCCACGGAATTTTGCTGACCTATACGTTGCTGGCCCTGTTTCCGGTGTTTGTGATCCTGATCAACAGTTTCAAAACCCGCAAGGCCATCTTTCGCCACCCGCTGCAACTGCCCGGGCCGGATACATTTTCGACCATCGGCTATGAAACGGTGCTGAAACAGGGCGATTTCTTTCTCTATTTCCAGAACTCGCTGATCGTCACTGTGGTATCGCTGTTCTTTGTGCTGCTGTTCGGCGCGATGGCCGCCTTTGCGCTGGCGGAATACCGGTTCAAAGGTAATGCTCTGCTGGGGTTGTTTCTGGCGCTGGGCATTATGATCCCGATCCGCATCGGCACCGTCGCCATCCTGAAAATGATGGTGGCCAGTGGGCTGGTTAATACACTGACGGCGCTGATCCTTGTTTATACAGCGCAGGGGTTGCCGCTGGCGGTGTTCATCCTGACCGAATTCATGAAACAGGTGTCCGAGGATCTGAAAAACGCAGGAAGGATTGACGGGCTTAGCGAATACGCAATCTTTTTCCGGCTGGTACTGCCGCTGGTGCGCCCCGCAATGGCAACCGTGGCGGTGTTCAACATGATCCCGATCTGGAACGATCTGTGGTTCCCGCTGATCCTTGCCCCGTCTGAGGCCACCAAAACCCTGACGCTGGGAAGCCAGGTGTTTATCGGCCAGTTCGTCACCAACTGGAACGCGGTTCTGGCGGCGCTGTCGATGGCGATTATTCCGGTGCTGGTGCTCTATGTGATTTTCTCGCGGCAACTGATCCGTGGCATTACCTCGGGGGCTGTAAAATGAACAACACCACCCGCGACTGTGAATTGATGAAGGATACGAAATGAGCGCTTTGAAACTGGAAAAAGTCTGCAAATCCTTTGGCTCGGTCAAAGTGCTGCACGACATTGACCTGACCGTCGAGGATGGCGAATTCGTGGTGTTTGTCGGCCCGTCCGGCTG
>WGBJ01000451.1 GCA_015494385.1 Marinosulfonomonas sp. | reverse complement strand
TTCAGGAACTGGTACTCGACCCCCAAACCATAAATATCGAAATCTGTTGCAACGCCATCTGGGTTAATGTGCAGTATGCTGGCAGCAAGCGAAAATCTGTCGGTGAATTTGTAATCGGCGTAAATGTTTGCTGATGTGGCCCCCGTAATCCCATCCAATTTGGAAAGGATCAGGCCTGTGCGAAGCTTGTTGGAATTGGCCTCGGCGCCAAAGGCGTATGTGGTAGAGCTTGCCCCGACAATGTCAATTCTCTCGACGCCGCCAAATAGCTTTGTTTCACCTAAGCTTCCAATATCCCCAAGGCGGTGTTGAAACGCCACAGAATAAACGTCTGCGTCATTTGGGGCGCCTGAAACGCTCATCCTGTGATAGGCCGCGCCAATTTTTGTATTTCCGAATTCCCCGTCATATCGCAGCCCGTACATGCTTGGCCGAGCACCAAGAATTATCGGTCCGTATAGGTAGTAGGTCGAGGCAAGAGAATTGTTGATCCCGAAAAAATCGAGATACGTTCTTATGCTAGAGGAGTGGGCCATCGTATCCTTCGGGATATAGCCGTAATCCATAACAGGGCGTGGTACCCCGACGGATACTAGCCCGGTATTGCCAAGAGCAAATGTCACCGCCGGATATACGACTGCTTCGCTAATTGGTGTTCCGCCGAAATTGGTTGCATCGACACCAATGGAAAACCCGACCCCGAGCCCTGCACCCCTGTTCGGTTTCAGCCCGAAATTCAAACTGGCGCGGCCAAGGGTTTCACTGGTTCCCAAAAAATCAGTGCTGCTTATCTCGATATATCCGTCAATATACATATTTTCGGGCAAGGATTGAGCGGCAACACAAGTGGCCGATAATACGCTGGCTGTGGCTACAGAAAGAGCGGTGGCTTTCATGAATTTATTCCTTTTAAAATTAAAAAATATTGAGTTTTATTAAAGATATTGGAGCATTATTATCAAATTTTGGGATTTTTTAAAAGTAAGGAATACCAGTCCCTGGTATGTGTGTTGCATAAATATTTGCGACCATATTTGAAAAAGCGAGGGTTCTGGCAAATAGCGTCAGATGTAAATCTGCGTTGTTTCTTGCGTCTATCAGGCTTCTAACTATCCGGTGTTTGTTCGGCGGGATGCTTGGATATGCCGGATATGGAAGGGCTGGTAATGCCGTAGGGCGGGGTTTACCCCGCCATTGTTGCAGTTAAAGGACAAGCGGCGGGGTGAACCCCGCCCTACGTTTCCAACCAATCCAGGATCACCTGCCTATCCCCGTCCAGCACCGGCGCACGGGCGTCTTTCAAGGTATCGTCCATCCCTGAAATCTTGATCGGATTGCCGGCCGCCAGAAATGGTTTGCCACCATCCGGTGCGGCCAGTTCCACCACCATATTGCGGGCGAGTATCTGCGGATCGGACATGGCTTCGGCGACGTTCTGGATGGCCGCGCAGGGCACGCCGGCCTTGTCCAGCCGTTTCAGCCAGTATTTCTTCTTGCGCGCCAAGGTCACGGTTTCGATCAGGCGTTTGAGGATTTTGACGTGTTCGCAACGCGCCGCATTGCTGGAAAACCGCGGATCCTCCAACAGCGGTCCAAGGCCCAGAACCTCGCACATTTTGGCAAACAGAACGTCATTGCCCGCCGCAATCACGAACAATCCGTTCTTGGCGTGGAAGGTTTCAAACGGGGTGATCGACGGATGCCGCGCGCCGGACGGGGCAGGGGGAACGCCGGTTTCGGCCGTGATGGCCACAGCATGTTCGAGAATGGCCAACTGGCTGTCCAGCATGGCAACGTCGATCTTGCGCCCTTGTCCGGTCTGTGTGCGCTCATACAGGGCCGCCACCACACCGGTGCTGAGGAACGATCCGGCCACAATGTCCCCCACCGAGGCTCCGACACGCACCGGCTCACGTCCCTTTTCACCGGTGATCGACATCACCCCGCCACGGGCCTGCACCACCATGTCATAGGCGGGTTTCAGGGCGTCCGGGCCGGTATGGCCGAACCCCGACACAGCGGCATAGATCAGACGGGGGTATTTTGCATGCAGATCCTCCCAGCCATAGCCCAGTCGCTCCATCACGCCGGGGCGAAAGTTTTCGACCAGAACATCGGCCTTGGGCAACATGCGTTCAAACAGCGCGCGGTCATCGGGATTTTTCAAATCCAGAGTGATGGATTCCTTGCCGCGATTGATGGTGGCGAAATAGGCGCTTTCACTGCCGCGAAATGGCGGAAAGGCACGGGTGTCATCGCCCAGACCCGGGCGCTCGACCTTGATCACGCGGGCGCCGAGATCGGACAGAACCATGGTGCAATAGGGACCGGCCAAAACATGGGACAGGTCGATGACAATGATGTCGGAAAGCGGGGTAGACATGGGAGGACTCCTGATAGGTTCGGGGGCAGGATGGCCCGTGTTTGATCGCGCAACAATGACCTGGATCAGCTATTTCTGCGGATTGCCTTATTGATTTTGGAAAAGCCGAAATGATGTTTTTCCCTAACGTAACGGCACCTACCTAAAGTGGTGAGGTGCTGCTAACCAGTTGTTAGGGTTGTGTTTTTTAGACCTATTTACCTCAATCAGGTCATAAATAAGCCTCAATACTACAATGTATTTAGAGAAATTGAGACCGGCTGATATTGAAAAAAGAGTATATCACGAAGCTTTGCATTTGTGTCGGTATTGGTCGCCCAGATTGAAGAATGCAAAGGAATAAATGAAAAAGGGTTTAACCATGTTTGGCTTACGATTGATCAAGAGTAACACAATATCTGCCGGGGTTTTGACCCTGATGGCACTGGGACTATCGGGGGCTGCATATGCGCAGGACTCGAAAACAGTTACGCTGAAATCTGTGAACGGTGATCTGAAACTGATTGGTGAACTGGATGAATTCACTGACGGGACATATTACATCAATGTGCGCGGGATGGGCAAACTTCAGTTCGCCACGAGTGACGTGACCTGTGAGGGGGCTGCATGTCCCGTGATCAAGGTGTACGAACCCTATTTCGGCATTTACGGCTCAAGAACAGTCGGGACAAACCTGATCCCCAACCTGATGCGCGGCTACGCCAAAAGTGTTGGCGCGACATATGAAATTGTGACAACCGCAAATGCGGCAGAACGAAAGATCCGCCTGACGAACCCTGATGGCACCCTGCGGTTGGAGGTTGACCTTCAATCGCGCGGTTCTGGTACAGCGTTTCCTGCACTGGCGGATGGTTCTGCTGCAATCGGGGTGGCGGACCGCCGGATGAAGGACAGCGATCTTGCCAAACTTCAGGCAGCGGGAATTGGCGAATTGCGCGATACCGACAATGAAATTGTCATCGGTGTTGACGGGATTGTGGTTATTCTGAACCCGGATAATCCGGTGCGCAATCTGACGTCCGAGGAAATTTCCAAAATCTGGGCGGGGGAAATTACCAACTGGCTGGAACTGGGCGGGGGGGATTACCCGATCAACATCCAGAGCTTTGGCAAAAGCTCGGGCGACCGTGCGATTTTGCTGGACCGGATCGTGCGTCCGCATGGACGTGATGAAACATCCGATGTGACCGAAAACAAATCCTATCAGGGTATGGTGGATGCAGTCATTGCAGACCGTGGCGGCATCGGCTTTGTCGGCCGTTCTTTTGCAAACGGGGTGAACCGGCTGACCATCCGCGAGGATTGCGGCCTGCTGTCGCCGCCAACCGATTTCCGGATCAAAATCGAGGGTTATTCGCTGTCTCGGCGTTTGTATATGTATACCAAACCCGGTGATCTGCACCCCGAAGCGGCGGCGTTTATCAAATGGTCCATGACCGACGAAGCGCAGCCCTATATCGAGGAATCCGGTTTTGTCGGCCGTGGTCTGGAACGGATGCGGCTTGAGGATATGGGCATGATGCTGATCCATACCGCCGCGGTCGAGCCGGATTTCAATCCAAAACTATACGTCAAAATGATGCAGGAATTGCGCAATGCAGATCGTCTGAGCATTTCCTTCCGCTTTCAGCCGGGGTCCAGCCAGCTGGATGTTGAATCCGTGCGAAACCTGCGAGAACTGGCGGCCCGTATGGAAAAAGGCGAATTCGAAGGCAACGAAGTGCTGCTGGTCGGATTTGCAGATTCAATCGGATCAGAGTCCAGAAATACGAAACTGGCCCAGAAACGCGCCTTGGCTGTGCGCGCAGAAATGAAGCGGGTATTGTCGCCGCAGGCGTTGGAGAAGTTGAAGCTGACGCCGCTTAGCTATGGGGAATTGCTGCCGTTGTCTTGTAACGGAAACGATGTTGGCCGGGCAAGGAACCGCAGGGTTGAAGTATGGTTGCGCGTTCCGGGGAAAGCCTCGAACCTGCGCTAGAACCGATACCGAATAGCAGAATTGATGGCCGCGTGTATTTGCACGCGGCCATTTTGTTTGCCTGTGTAATGATCAGGCGAAAATCGTTTTCAATCTATTTGCAAGTTTTTAACCAGATGATTCTATTTTCGGTTTGGTGATAACTGCGAAACAGTATTGCAGATGGCTGCGCATTGGTCGGAATCCGGGGCTTATTTCCGGATTTTTTAGTTAAAACACTGTCTAAAAGGTAGTGTTGTTGTTGGCGGATCAGGAGCGTAGATCATATAACCAATGGGGGCATTGGTAAACGGCGGTTCAATCGCCATGTGTGTGACGGTCTGCGATTTTGCAGGCCACCAAGATCAGTATGTGTTAGGAGTACAGTAACTATGTTTGGAAGTTTTTCTTCTAAGATCGGTGCCGGAATTGTTGCTTTGTCAACTGTGATTTCCGGTGTGGCGTTTGCGGGTTCGGACAACACCCAGATCACATTGGAGTCCTATGACGGAACCTTGTTTCTGGTTGGTCAGCTGGATGATGTCAAAAACGGGTTTTACCTGATTGACGTTGAAGGGTTGGGTGTCCTGAATGTGGACACAACCAAAGTGATCTGCAACGGCAGTGCCTGCCCGTCGCCCAGCTAAGGCTGGCACGAGGCAATCGAAAAGAACGTATTATGATGGCGGGGCTTTAACAGCGCCGCCATCATTATTTTGCGCGGCCCTATTGGTTGTGCGTTCCCCATTCGCAGCGGTCAAACTCCATATAGCGCACCAGGGTGTCGCTTTTGTTCGGGGCCATCAGGCGGGTGCAGCCTTCCTGATCGTCAGGGTGTTCGAATACGCTGATTTTCCCGCCTTGCACGCCATCGCTACACAGTTGTTGACCGGGTTTCAGCATCTCGGAAATGCGGGCGTTTTCGGTTTCCACAATGAACAGATGCTCGGCCATTGCCCCGTTGGTGACGCAAACCCGCCCGGGCGTGTCGGTCGAGGGCAGGGCGGTCATTTGCTCCATCGCCTCGGGAGCCTCGCCCATTGTGGTCTGGTAGGTGGCCAGATAGGCGATGACGTTGCGCCGGTCCGCCTCGGATTTCAGTTTGAACCGCATTTTTGCCTTGGCGCGCGGGTTGTCCAGAATTTTGCGCAGGTATTTGGTCGGGTTGCTGATGTATTCAAAAATACTGTCCTCGTCCCAGACATGTCCGGCCTTGCCTGCCGCTACCATGTATTTCGAATAGCGAAACCCGTCATAGCTGCCTGCAGGACGGCCGATGATGCCGGTTAAAACAGGTCCGGCCCCGTTTTTGGCCCCATCGCCGATCTGGTGACAGGCGGCACATTTTCTAAAGACAAGCCGGCCGGCATCCGCATCCTGTGCATGAGTGCCAGCGGCGTTGAAAGCAAGAACAAGGGCAGGAAGGAGGGCAGCGGTTTTCATGGGTTCAGTCTCCGTGTTTCGCCCTAGGGTGGGGCGGAACAGGGCGCGCTGTCCACTCATCTTTGGCTCAAAACCTATCACGCTATGGTGATGGTTTGTTCCGTGAAGGTGATTTCACCTGACAGATTGTCGCAGGCTAAGGTGAGGCAAGATTGAATTGGAAGCCAAGGGAGAAACCCATGAGAAATCTGATGAAAAGCACCGTTGCCGTTCTGGCGTTGGGATTGAGCGTGGGCACGGCCAGTGCCCAGATGGCCCCGTTCGGGTCGGATGATGATCTGGCCTATGCCAAACTGATCTGGGAGGCGATGCAGGCGCAAAACCTTGTGGGGGACCATGCGATCAAATCCTTCCCTTACGAGGGCACAGCGCCGCACGGGGCGATGCTGGAGACATTCTATTCCTCGGCCAAGATCGGCGATCACACGGGCGCATTGATTGTGAAACGCAACTATGGCCCTGCCGAAGTCGAGGCGGACCAGATCATTGCCGAACCGGGCAAGCATCTGGGGGCCATCACGGTGATGTACAAACGCGAGGACGGGTTTGATGCGGATAACCAGAACTGGTTCTGGGCCAAATTTCTGCCGGATGGGTCACTGGACAAGAACCCCAAAGGCATGAGCCTTGCGGGCAAGGTGGCCAAGGGCATGGACAAGGGCTGTATCGCTTGTCATTCGGGTGCGGACGGGAATGACTATATCTTTACCACCAACGCGCCCATCGCTGACATGATGATGAAGTAAAGAAAAGGCGCGCCGGTTTTCCGACGCGCCTTTCTCAAGAATTATTGACCGTCCGGCACTTACGCCGGGCGGTTTTTTATCGACCGCTGCGCGAGAATTTACCGCGCACGTCAACAGTATGGCTGAGCCAGCCTGCAATCACTTTGGAGACGTGATCAGTGATCCGCACTTTTTGCGTCAGACCCTTGCGCTCGGCCTCGATGGCCTGTTCGCCGACATATGCCACAAGATCGGCCTTGATCAGGTCAGGATTTGTAAGCGGTTTACCCGTGCGGGCATCGAATACCTGCGCTGTAAAGACGATGTTGTGCACACCGGCATTGTTCAACCCGTAGCGTGCTTTTTCGCTAAGTGCGTGGAATTGCTGCAGGACAATGACCAGTTTGACGGGCTTGCTGCCATGCAGAACCTTGGCGCCGCGTTTAACGGCTTCGGTTAGAATTGCATCAACCTGCTGGTAGCGGCTGCCTTTGCCATAGGGATCTTCGCGCCAGACGATATCGGCGTCGGGGGCATAAGTGTTGGCTTCGGAAACCGAAAGGGAACTCGGGACGCGAACATCAACGGCCACAACACGCCAGCCTTTGGACACGTCGGGGTTGATGTCGTCAGGATAGGTTGTTTCCCATTTTGCGCCACAGGCAGACAAAAGAAGAACCCCTGCTAGCATAATCGGGGTAAGTAATTTTTTGTAAAACATATTTGACCTCTTCATTTCACAGCTGACCAGAACTCGTTAAAAGACCAGCGCCTTTCGACCGCAATAGCATGCAA
Organism: Marinosulfonomonas sp.; assembly: GCA_015494385.1. Classification (GTDB taxonomy): domain Bacteria; phylum Pseudomonadota; class Alphaproteobacteria; order Rhodobacterales; family Rhodobacteraceae; genus Profundibacter. The sequence goes on along the minus strand of WGBJ01000451.1, from coordinate 2,965 downwards.
AAGCCAAGTTTGCATTACTAATCAAGCCTATACTGTTTCGAAAATTGGTATTCTGTGTTTTCAGTAAAACAGAATGGTTGCGTAACTAGCCGCGCCGACGCCGACGACCACCGCGACCAGCCCCGGCTGCGTTTGCCGCTTTCGAGGCTTCGGGGAAAGGCGTGCCTGCCTCGACCGCATCCAGCACCCGGCCGAATTTGATCCACTCGGCCCCGTGGGGGTCATGGTTCATCAACAGGTTGGCGGCTTTGATCGCTTCCATCTCAACGGGGCGCAGCGGGTTCATAATGGCGCTGGTCATGCCCGAGGCAATGGCCATCGGCAGGAAGGCGGCATTGATGCCGTGCCGGTGAGGCAGGCCGAAACTGATGTTCGAGGCGCCACAGGTGGTGTTCACGCCCAACTCGTTACGCAGGCGGCGCACAAGGGTGAACACCTGCTGGCCCGCACCGGCCATTGCGCCAATTGGCATCACCAGCGGGTCCACCACGATGTCATGCGCGGGGATGCCGAAATCGGCGGCGCGCTCGACAATCTTTTTGGCGACAGCAAAGCGCACCTCGGGATCTTCGGAAATGCCGGTGTCATCGTTGGAAATGGCGACCACGGGCACGTTATACTTTTTCGCCAGCGGCAGGATCAACTCCAGCTTTTCTTCCTCGCCAGTCACCGAGTTCAGCAACGGGCGGCCTTCGCAGGCTTGCAAACCGGCCTCAAGCGCGGCGGCGACCGAGCTGTCGATACATAAAGGAATATCGACAAGCCCTTGAACCAGTTCAATCATTTTGGTCATCAGGGGCGGTTCGGTTTCATTCGGGTTGGGGTTGGAGTTGTAAACAACCCCCGCGTTGATATCCAGCATGGTGGCGCCGCAGGCCACCTGGTTCAGCGCATCCATTTCCACGGTCGAAAAATCGCCCGCTTCCAGTTCGGCGGCCAGTTTCTTGCGGCCGGTCGGGTTGATCCGCTCGCCGATCACGCAGAAGGGTTCGTCAAAGCCGATGGTGATGGTTTTGGTTTTGCTCTCGATAACGGTGCGGGTCATGGATGGTCCTTAATCTTGGGTTTGGTTGGCCGGAATGGCGGATGTGCCGCCATGCGCGATGGCCCAGTTTGCGTTTGTCTTGATACCACCCAAGGGGAAGAAATGCACCCGGGCGATGTTTGAATCGGGGTTTTCGGCCTTGTAGGCGGCCAGTTCGGTCAGCAGATCTGTCGGCTCGAACGGCAGCAACAGTTTGGTCATATCCTTGGCGCGTTTTTGCAGCACTTTCAGGGACGGGCCAACACCGCAGGCGATGGCGAATTTCACCAGCGTTTGCAATTTGGCCGGACCGGCGATGCCCAGATGGATCGGCATGTCGATGCCTGCGTCCTTGAGCGCATCGGCCGATTCGATCACCGGCTTTGCCTCGAAAACAAACTGGGTGGCCAGCGCGGTTTTGGCGTCCGAACGGTTGGAGAAATCCTGTTTCCAGCGCAGTGCCTCCATCACATTTTTGTCCGATCCGTCCGGATCAATATCGCGATTGCCCTCGGGATGGCCGGCAAAATGCAGATTCGTGAAACCGGCCGAATCAAAAAGACCCGTTTCCAGCAGTTGCATGGAATTGTCGAACTCTCCCAATGGTTTAGAGACCCCGCCGGCAAGCAAAAGCGCCTGCGTTACATCCGCTTCACCCCTATAACGCGAAACCCAGTCGGCCAGTGTGGCGCGGTCGGCAATGATGCGGGCGGGGAAATGCGGCATCACGTCAAAGCCATCCGCAGACAGGCGTGCGGCGGTGGCCACCATGTCCTCGATCGGGGTGCCCTCGATGTGGGCCACATAAACGCGGGTGCCTTTGGGCAGCAGAGCGGTGAAGTCCTCGACCTTGGCGGCGGTGCGGGGCATCACCTCGATCGAATACCCTTTCAGAAAGGCCTCAAGCTGTGGATTGACGGGCAGGGGGCCTGCCTCGGGTTTCTTTTTGAAATGCAACAGCGCCATTACGGCCTCCTTTATGGAATTCGGACCTAGGCCCATCCGTCATTGGAAATCAGCTGTTTGATCCGCTCGGCGTCAAATTCGGCTTCAAGGCGCCTGGCCTCGTCTGCCGCGATCTGGTCGGCGTCCCCGTCCACAGTATAAGGGGCCGCACGCCGCCATTCGGCAAGATAGGCATCCGTACCGGCTGCCCCCACCTTCATCGCGGCGCGGTCAATCGCCTGTTCGAACCGTTCTGCCAGCTGCACCTTGCTGGCACGCCGTCCCTTGCCCACAATAACCTGGGCCGGAATATCACGCCAGTAAACTATGGTCACATCGGGCATTCGCTGATTCCTTTCACACTCCATCCTTACGCGGGGATACCACGCCTTCAGGGGCTGTTTTCGACATTCAGGGGCGGTGTTGCGACGCCCCGTTGATGTTGCCTGTCTATGCAAGCGGGGCCGAAGGGGCCAGTGGCGGGCGCTATCATAATTCTCATGAAGGTTATGAATGGCGCAAAATTGATCAATCGGCACCTTGCACACGGGGGCTGTCGGGGCTACCTTGGGGATAACTTGAAATAGGAGGGCGTGACGATGACGCCCAAGCGTCTGTCCGGTGCGGGCGCGTTCCCCGATGCGGTTGAACCACCCGCGCCAAAAACGTCTGATCCGGCGCCGCTTTACGCAGCACTGGACCTGGGCACAAATAGTTGCCGCATGCTGATTGCCCAACCAAAGGGGAACCAGTTCACTGTGGTCGACAGTTTTTCCAAATCCGTGCAGCTTGGCTCGGGCCTTGAGGCGACGGGAAGGCTTAGTCGCGCGTCGATCAAACGCACGGTTCAGGCCTTGCGAATTTGCAAGAAAAAGCTGCAAAACCATAAAGTTAGAAATATGCGGCTGGTCGCGACCGAGGCTTGCCGGCGGGCCAAAAACTCGTCCGAATTTCACCGCTTGGTGAAACGCGAAACCGGTCTGACACTGGAAATTA
>WGBJ01000450.1 GCA_015494385.1 Marinosulfonomonas sp. | reverse complement strand
CTTCGCCCGCGAATCCCTCGGGCACCATGCTGGACAGGGGGGCGATGGAGGGGTTGATCCATGCCTGTGCGGATCAGGGGATCAGTTTCATTTCCGATGAAATCTATCATGGTATTCAATACGAGGGCCGCGCGGTTTCGGCGCTGGAGATCAGTAATGATGTCTATGTGATCAATTCCTTTTCCAAGTATTTCTCGATGACCGGCTGGCGGGTTGGCTGGATGGTGGTGCCTGAGGATCATGTGCGGGTGATCGAGCGGCTGGCGCAGAATATGTTCATCTGCCCTTCACATGCCTCGCAACTGGTGGCGCTGGCAGCGATGGAATGTGGCGGGGAACTTGAGGGAAACATGGATGTTTACCGCGAAAACCGCCGGTTGATGCTGGAGGGGTTGCCGCAAGCGGGGTTTGACAGGATCGCGCCGCCGGACGGGGCGTTTTACATCTATGCGGATGTGTCTTCGATGACGGACGACAGCCGCGCCTTTGCGGACGAGATTTTGCAAAAGGCTGGCGTTGCGGTGACGCCGGGGCTGGATTTTGACCCTAAACGCGGGGCAGGGACGCTGCGGTTTTCCTATGCGCGGGCGACAGAGGATATTGTCGAAGGTCTGGCGCGACTGAAGGCGTTTATGGAGGAACGTGGCGCGGGCTGACAGGGCGGGATGCCTGCGGCGCGGATATTTGGGGAACAAAGATGGGAAGGTTGTTTCGCAATTGTTGGCGGGGCGATATAGTCACCGTAAAAACAGGTGGCAGATGAGCGGTATTGCACGATTGATGATGATGGTCCTTGTTCTGTGGGCAGGGGCGGCGCAGGCGCAGCAGATGTCGGCGCTGGCGCGGCTGGACGTCACGCGTTCCTATATTCGGGACGAAGGGCGCGGCGGGCTGGCGATTGATCTGCATTTGACGCAGGCGGTGCCCTATCGGGTGTTCACGCTGGATGAGCCGCGGCGGCTGGTGGTCGATTTTCGCGAAGTGGACTGGGGCGGGGTGAAGGCAGCCGATCTGCTGCAGGGATCACAGGCAAGCGGGGCACGTTTCGGGGTGTTTCGCCCGGGGTGGTCGCGAATGGTGGTTGATCTGGCCGCACCAATGGTGGTGGAAACAGCAGGGATGGCGACGGATCCGAATGATGGTGACGCTATGGTGCAAATCCGTCTGGTGGCCAGCGATGCCGGTGATTTTGCTGCCCGCGCAGGTGCGCCGCAGACTCCGTTGTGGGGGGTGCCGCAAAGCGCCGGTGTGACTCGCCCCGTGGCCCGCCAGAGCGGCGGGGCGCTGGTGGTGGTGCTGGATCCGGGGCATGGCGGGATTGACCCGGGGGCGCAAACCGGCGGCGAGAGTGAGGCAAACCTGATGTTGTCTTTTGCCCGCCAGCTTAAAGAGGATTTGACGCGGGCCGGCGGGTTCAAGGTGGTTTTGACCCGCAACGAGGATATATTCGTGCCGCTTGAAACGCGGATCAGCATTGCGCGCAAGGCCGGTGCGGATGTGTTTATCTCGCTGCATGCCGATGCCTTGAGCGAAGGGCGCGCGGCGGGGGCGACGGTTTACACGCTTTCGGATACGGCCAGCGACGAGGCTTCGGCACTGCTTGCGGAACGCCATGACCGCAATGATCTTCTGGCCGGTGTCGATCTGGCGGGGCAGGATGATGTGATCGCCGGTGTTTTGATGGATATGGCGCGGGTGGAAACGGCGCCACGGGCGGATCAACTGGCGGACCAACTGGTGAAGGGGCTGACGGCGGCGATTGGCCGGATGCACAGCCGCCCGCGCCAGTCTGCCAGTTTTTCGGTGCTGAAGGCCGCCGATATTCCGTCCGTGCTGATCGAGATCGGCTTTTTGTCCAATCCGCAGGATTTGCAAAACCTGTCATCCCCGGAATGGCGGATCAAGGCGGCAAGCGGGATTCGGGCGGCATTGGTGGAATGGGCGGCAAGTGATGCGGCAAGGGCGCAGTTGCGGCGGCAGTAATGAAACAAAAGTGATGGAAATGGCGCGAAATGGCTGATTATTTTGGCAACACGTTTTGACCCTTGGGGCTTGCGTGCCTATATACGCCCTAGACCTCGTTTTGGAGAACGGTTTTGATCAAAGGCATCTTGTCATTTTTTGGCGCAATCTTTAGCTGGCTGACGCTGGCCCTGTTGATGGGCGCAGTGGTTCTGGGCGGCGTGTTCTGGACCTTTAGCCGGAACCTGCCCAGTCACGAGGCGCTGGCGCAATATACGCCTGCCACCATCAGCCGGATTTATTCGGGCGAGGGGCGGATTATTGACGAATTTGCCAAGGAACGCCGGCTTTTTGCGCCAATTGACGATATTCCCGATCTGGTAAAACAGGCGTTCATTTCCGCCGAGGACAAGAATTTCTACAAACACGCCGGCTATGATCTGCGCGGCATTGCGGCGGCGGTGATCGAGGCTGTGAAATCGCGCGGCAAGCGGGTGCGCGGGGCGTCGACCATTCCACAGCAGGTGGCCAAGAACATGCTGCTGGGCGGCGAGCGCAAGATCGAGCGCAAGATTGGCGAGATCATTATCGCTGCACGTCTGGTCAACACCATTGG
>WGBJ01000449.1 GCA_015494385.1 Marinosulfonomonas sp. | reverse complement strand
TGCCCACACCCGAGACGAAAACATCGACCTTGCCGCCGGTATCCTGCCAGATTTCCTCGGCGGTGGTTTTCACATGGATTGCCGGATTGGCGGGGTTTTCAAACTGCTGCGGAATGATCGCGCCCTCGATTTCCCCGGCCAGCTCCTCGGCCCGCGCAATCGCGCCCTTCATGCCCTTGGCACCCTCGGTCAGTTCCAGCCGCGCGCCCAGCAGCGCCAGCATCTTGCGCCGCTCGATAGACATGGTTTCCGGCATGGTCAGGATCAGGTTATACCCCCGCGCCGCACAGACAAAGGCCAGCGCAATGCCGGTGTTGCCGCTGGTGGGTTCAATCAGCGTGCCGCCGGGTTTCAACGCCCCCGAAGCCTCAAGCGCATCCACCATTCCCACCCCGATCCGGTCCTTGACCGAATTCAGCGGGTTGAAAAACTCCAGCTTGGCCAGAATCTCCGCCCCGACATCCGCCCCGAACTTTGACAACCGCACCAAAGGTGTGCCGCCCATCGTCTGGGTAATATCGTCGTAAATCAAACCGCGTGGTGGAGTTGGCATGGGGTAACCTTTCTAGAATGCGTCATTTTAGGCGATCATAGAACGATTTTCCCGAACGGCGCCAGAACACTGTCGGAATTAGGTCGGAATTCCCCGAACCCCGCCAAAACACGAACGCACGGACCAAAAACAGGCCTTCATTCGAAACAACGGCCTTGTTCACGGGGCATTCTTCACCTGCCCCTGCAAAGCTGGACCAACACGCAAAAATGGCAGCGCCCGACCTGGAGGGCGCATGTCACTACAAGCTCCACTCGTCAGGCATTTAAATAAATCATTTACCTACCATCCTGTTGCAAGGTCGCAAAGCGCCCTCCATGGGGAGGTCGGGCGCTGTCATTTTTGCAAAATGACGGGTGCAAGGGGATAAAGCTGCGGATCACCGGAACTTCCCCAACAAAAAACGGCGCCCCGATGCGGGACGCCGTTTCCAAACTTTAAGATCAGCGAAAAGCTTAAGAAGCTTTCGTGATGAACGACACAGCGTCGCCGAATGTTTGAATGGTTTCAGCAGCGTCATCCGGAATTTCAATGCCGAATTCTTCTTCAAAAGCCATCACCAGTTCAACCGTGTCCAGGCTGTCAGCGCCCAGATCATCGATGAACGATGCTTTTTCTGCTACTTTGTCTTCTTCCACACCCAGGTGCTCGACAACAATCTTTTTAACGCGATCTGCGATGTCGCTCATGGTATTTCCTCTTACGTTTAGGGGTCGTCGCCCGTTTTATTTGTCCAAGGGGCCCTGCGGCCCCCCGAACCCCGCGAATGCGGGTATTCCGGACAGCGCAACATGCGCCCCCGATGAATTCTGCGCCGCCTATAGCACATCACGCCCTCAAGGCAAATGATTTGTGCCGTATTCGACCTTCCGAAACATGGGGTGCGGCCCGCAGATTACAAGTTTTTTCCCCGATCGGCATCGTTTGTATTGACGCGGCAAGCGGGAAAACAATACTTTGGCCACAGTTTCAGGTGTCCACGGCCCCGCCCCTTTGGCAGGGCTTTGGATTAAACGGGAAGTCCGGTGCGTGTGAACACAGCACAAATCCGGCGCTGCCCCCGCAACGGTAATTGCGGTGTGATGGACCAGACAGCCACTGTGCAAGGGTTTTGCACGGGAAGGTGGTTCATCCGGCCATATGGCCCCGCATCAGCCCGGAGACCGGCCTGCAAGCTGCATATCGACGGCATTCGCGCGGGGCGGTGCCGGGTCTTGAACGGCTCGAACCTCCCCGAATAGTGCTTAAATTAAAACGCCGTACCTTTTTCGCGCGGGGATTGCGCGGACGGGCGGCACAAAGAAAGTGTGAACAACATGCATATCGAACCCGGAATCGTCGAGGGTGGCAAAATGGCGCTTGGATACGCCACAGCCGCCGGCTCGCTGACCCTGACCGCCAAAATGGCGCTGGATACTGTTAAGAAAGACGGCGTAATTTCGCTGATTGGCCGCAGCGTGATCACCACCGCGCTGGTGTTTTCGTTTTTCGAGGTGCTGCCACACCACCCCATCGGTGTTTCCGAAGTGCATATGATCATGGGCTCGACCCTGTTTTTGCTGTTCGGCCTGGCCCCGACCGCCATCGGCCTTGTGCTGGGTCTGCTGATCCAGGGCATGTTCTTTGCACCGTTTGACCTGCCGCAATACGGCGTTAACGTCACCACCCTGCTGGTGCCGCTGTTCGCGATGTCTATGCTGGCCAAACGCATCATCCCCGAAAACGTCGCCTATAAAGACATCAAATACCGTCAGGCACTGGCCCTATCCACAGCCTATCAGGGCGGAATCGTCAGCTGGGTGGCCTTCTGGGCGCTTTACGGTCAGGGCTTTGGCGCAGAAAACCTTGCCAGTGTCGCCACCTTCGGTGCGGCCTATATGACAGTGATCCTGCTGGAACCGCTGGTCGATCTGGCCGTTCTGGCCGCCGCCAAAACGCTGCACCAGTTCAAGGACAGCGGGCTGTTTGAAAAGCGTCTGCATACGGCACAGTAAGATTGGAAAAGGCGCATGGGGATCACCTCATGCGCCTTTTTTCAAAGCACCCGTTCCAGAGCTTTGAAAAGATCCGCCATATCCTGATCGGATGTATAGACATGCGGCGACAAGCGCATTGACTGGCCAAACCCGCCCGCATAGGCCATTGGCTCGAACCGCCGGGTATCCAGCACCTTGGCAATGATATCACCACCCGACAGTATTTCCTTAACCTTCACACTCATATCTTCAGTTAATACCAGTGATACACTTCCGGTCTGCCCTGCTTCAACAGGTATAGAACGTGCCCTGGCCCAATCCCGTATCTGATCCGAACGGGCAAGGATTTGCGCCTGCACCTTCAAAGGCCCAACCTCAAGGTAGTGCTCAATTGCCACCCCCAGCCCCAACAGCAACGCGTTGTTTTTATCTGCCGGTTCCAGATCACCAGCCGTAAAACCACAGCGACCGTCCACCCAAACCATCGAAGCCTGTCGCGGCCCGCGCAGCCATTTGCGGCCCGTTGAAACAAACACATCGCAACCGATACGATTCACATCTACCGGCATTTGCCCCAGCGCCTGCGCACCATCCACCACAAATTTCATTGCCTTTGGTCGTGGCAACGCGCCAATAGCCTCGACCGGATATCGGACACCCCCAACAGCCGTTACCATCGGCACAAACAGGGCTGCAACATCATCGCCAAACCGTGCAGCCCACCCCGCAAGGTCAGGGTTCGCCCCATGCAAAGGCGGCAACACTTCAACAGTCACATCGCCACGCGCTTTTATGGTTCTGTGGAACTCGCCCCAGTCATGCGGTGCAACCAGCACCCGCTTTCCGGCCAGATCAAGGCGTGATAACATTGACCTCCAAGCTGTTGTAGTGGTTGAGGAAAATCCAACTTCACTTTTTGCGCCATCCAGCAAACTGGCCGCTAGATGTCTTACTTCTGCAATCGACGCGCCATATTCAGAGGCGGCATTTTCAGGCCCGATCCTGACCTCACAGTTCAGGTATTCCACCATCTTTTCATAGAAGCCAACCTCGGGAATCCCGTGGCTGGCGGCATTGAAATATCCGGTTGTGCGCATGGGCCTAAACCATCACCATCCCGCCATTCACATGCAGCGTGGCGCCCGTGACATAACCGGCTTCCTCAGATGCCAAATACAGAACAGCCGCCGCGATCTCCTCGGGCGTGCCCATCCGGCCCGCCGGTATCTGCTTGTTGATCACATCCTTCTGGTCGTCATTCAGCGCATCGGTCATCGGCGTGGCAATGAACCCCGGCGCGACCGCGTTTACCGTGATGCCACGGCTGGCAACCTCCTGGGCGATGCTTTTGCCCATGGCGATCATACCGGCCTTGGCGGCGGTGTAATTGGCCTGCCCCGGATTGCCGGTGGTGGCCACGATGCTGGATATGTTGATGATCCGCCCCCAGCGCGCCTTCATCATCGGGCGCATCACGCCACGGCACAGACGCATGGTGCTGGTCAGGTTGATATTGATCACCGCATCCCAGTCCTCGTCCTTCATCCGCATGAACAGATTATCGCGGGTGATCCCGGCGTTGTTGACCAGAATATCCAGCCCCCCCATCGCCTCGATTGCCTGCTTGGGCAGGGCCTCGACAGCATCAGAGTCCGACAGGTTGCAGGGCAGCACATGCGCCCGCTCGCCCAGTTCGGCCGCCAGCGTCTTTAGCGGCTCTACCCGTGTGCCCGACAGCGCCACCGTTGCACCAGCGCCATGCAGCGCCTTGGCAATCGCGCCACCAATGCCGCCGGATGCGCCGGTTACCAGCGCCGTTTTACCTTCAAGATTAAACATTCAAACCTCACTCTTTATCTGTTCCGCAGCCTTCGCCACATCCTCGGGCGTGCCCACAGCCGCCGTCGCTACCGATTTATCAATCCGCCGTATCATACCGCACAGGGCCTTGCCGGCACCGATTTCCCAAATCTCGCCAACATCTTCACCGGCCATATAGGCCACCGATTCACGCCAGCGCACCGATCCGGTCACCTGCTCGACCAGCAGCGCGCGGATTACATCGGGGTCCGTCACCGCCTCGGCCCGCACATTGGCAACCAGCGGCACCACAGGCGCGTTGATCGTCACATCGGCCAGCGCCTGCGCCATCACATCGGCTGCGGGCTGCATCAAGGCACAATGGAACGGCGCAGAGACCGGCAGCAACACCGCGCGGCGCGCACCGCGTTCCTTGGCGATCTCGCAAGCGCGCTCCACCGCCGCCTTGTGGCCCGAAACCACAACCTGCCCCGGATCATTGTCATTGGCCGCCTGACAGACCTCGCCCTGCGCCGCCTCGGCTGCTACCTCTTGCACTGTGGCAAAATCCAGCCCCAACAGGGCCGCCATCGCACCAATGCCCACCGGCACCGCCTCTTGCATCGCCTTGCCGCGAATGCGCAACAGCCGCGCGGTATCGGCAATGGAAATCGCCCCCGCCGCCGCCAATGCCGAATATTCGCCCAGGCTGTGACCGGCCACAAACGCCGCGCCATTCACCGAAACCCCCTCGGCCTCAAGGGCGCGCAGCGCCGCCAGGGATGTCGCCATCAACGCCGGTTGCGCGTTGGCGGTCAGGGTCAGATCATCCTGCTCGCCCTCCCAGATCAGCGCCGACAGCTTTTCGCCCAAAGCCTCGTCCACCTCGTCAAACACGGCCTGCGCCGCCGGATAGGTCTCGGCCAGCGCACGCCCCATACCAATGGTCTGCGCCCCCTGCCCCGGAAATACAAATGCTCGGCTCATCGGCCTCTCCCTTATTGTCGTTCATCCCGCGTTGCCCAGCAAATACCCCGCCCTAACCGATTTCGCAATCACTCCCCCATCTTTGTTCCGCAAATATCCCCGCCGGAGGCATAAAATCTCTTACTCCCACGCCCTCCAGCCGCAGGAACGCACAGAATTTGTGCCCCCACGCCGAATTTATCCCGAATTCGCCACCTGATATGCCACCCTGACACCAACAGGAGCGCGACCAATGACCCAAAGCTACAGCCCTATCAGCAAAACCCTGCACTGGCTGACCGCCCTGCTGATCCTGTCCGCCTTCCCGCTGGGGCTGCTGGCCAACAACGCCCCCTTTGCCACCAGTGACGAAATCGCCACCAAAGCCCTGCTGTTCTCGTTGCATAAAACAATCGGTGTTACCGCCTTCTTCACAGCCCTGATCCGCATCCTATGGGCGCTGACCCAAACCCCACCTGCCGACCTGCATCCCGACCGCAGGCTGGAAACATTTGCAGCGCATCTGGTCCACTGGCTGCTTTATATCTCGATGCTGCTGGTGCCGCTGACCGGCTGGATCAACCACGCCGCCAGCACCGGTTTTGCGCCGATCTGGGGACCATTCGGACAATCCCTGCCGCTGGTGCCCAAATCCGAAACCGTTTCAGCGCTGTTTTCCGCCGGTCACTGGGTGTTCACCAAAATCCTGCTGGCTGCCATCGCGCTGCATATCGCCGGTGCCCTGAAACACGTCTTTATCGATCGCGACGAAACAATGCGCCGGATGCTGCCGGGAAAAACCGCTGCCACACCGGCCACCAAGCGCAGCCGAGCGCCCATGCTGGTCGCCGCAGCCATCTACAGTGCCGCCATCGCCCTTGGCGTCTGGCTGGGTCAGCCCGGCACCGAACCCGACACAAAGCAACTGGCAAGCGTGGACAGCGACTGGACCGTCACCGACGGCACCCTTGCCCTGAGCGTCACCCTGTTCGGCAACGCGGTTTCAGGCCGGTTCACTGATTGGACTGCAGATATCAGCTTTGACCCCGCCACCGGCACCGGCACCACAGACGTTACCATCAACATCACCAGCCTGTCGCTTGGCTCGGTCACGACGCAGGCGCTTGGGCCGGACTTCTTTGATACCACCAACCACCCCACAGCCCGTTTCACCGCCACCATCGCCCCGCAGGGCGGCCATTTCGCCGCCACCGGCACCTTGACCCTCAAAGGCAAGGAACACCCCCTGACCCTGCCTTTCACGCTGGACATCGCAGAGGGCACAGCCACAATGCAGGGCGAGGCCACGCTAAACCGGCTGGATTTCGGCATCGGGGAAACCCTGCCCGATGAAACCACCCTGAAATTTCCGGTGGCAATAAACATCTCCGTGACCGCCACACGCTAGGTCACCGACTCATAAGATCTTAACCAAATCCTGATAGATGCGAGTTGGACGGAAGCCAGGTAGTTGTCGTCGCGTTTGTCGTAACGGGTGGCCACCGCGCGGAAGTGTTTGAGTTTGTTGAAGAAACGCTCGATCAGGTTGCGCGCC
>WGBJ01000448.1 GCA_015494385.1 Marinosulfonomonas sp. | reverse complement strand
TTAAACCGTTTATCTATTTGATTTGCGCAAAACCTTGCGGAAAAATCAATTACAACGATCCAATAGCCCCATACATAATTTGGCTGAATAACAGAAAACAACCAGTTTTTGATTCTTTTCAGGAAATTATTGACAGAATCCATATTTGTATCGTTATAATTTCCCAATATTTATTGAATTTCCGGGAGGATAAAATGTTCAAGAAATCCGTATTGAAAGTCGCCGTATCGGCGGGTGTTCTGGCGCTTGGTGGCGGGGTGGCTTCGGCTGGCAATGTCGAGGTGCTGCACTGGTGGACATCCGGCGGCGAGGCGGCCGCGCTGAATGTGTTGAAAGATGATCTGGCCAGCAAAGGTGTCGAATGGCAGGACATGCCGGTCGCTGGCGGGGGCGGCGAGGCCGCGATGACGGCTTTGCGTGCGCGGGTCACCGCAGGCAACGCGCCGACGGCAGTGCAGATGCTGGGCTTTGATATTCGCGATTGGGCGGCCGAGGGGGCCTTGGCCAATCTGGACGATGTTGCCACTTCGGAAGGTTGGGACGGGGTTGTTCCCGACGCCCTGAAGGCATTTTCCAAATATGATGGTCACTGGGTTGCCGCGCCGGTCAATGTCCATTCGACCAACTGGGTCTGGATCAACAAGAAAGCACTGGATGCAGCGGGCGGCAAAGCCCCGACCAACTGGGACGAGCTGATCGCCGTGCTGGATGCTATGAAAGCAAACGGCATTACCCCGCTGGCCCATGGCGGGCAGGCATGGCAGGACGCGACCATCTTTGATGCGGTTGTGCTGTCGATGGGCAATGATTTCTACAAAGCCTCGATGATTGATCTGGACGAAGGCGCGCTGGGCGGCGACAAAATGGTCGAGGTTTTCAACCGTATGGCCAAGCTGCGCAGCTATGTGGATGATAATTTCTCGGGCCGCGACTGGAATCTGGCATCGGCAATGGTGATCAATGGCGAAGCCGGTATGCAGATGATGGGCGATTGGGCCAAAGGCGAATTCCTGCGTGCCGATCAGGTGCCGGGCAAGGATTTTGTCTGTATCCGCTTCCCGGGCACGCAAGGGTCTGTGACCTTCAACTCGGACCAGTTCGCGATGTTCAAGGTCAGTGATCCGGAAGCACAGCAAGCGCAAAAGCTGATGGCGTCCGCCGTGATGAGCCCCGTATTCCAGTCCGCCTTTAATGTGGTCAAAGGGTCGGTTCCGGCACGGACGGATGTTCCCAATGACGCCTTTGATGACTGCGGCAAGAAAGGCATGGCAGATTTGGCCGAGGCCAACGCAAATGGCAGTTTGTTCGGCTCGATGGCGCATGGGCACGCGGTGCCGGCCTCGATCAAGAATGCGATGTATGACGTGGTCACGGCGCATTTCAACGGCGAATACGACGCAACAGAAGCCGCCGCAGAACTAGTTACGGCAGTCGCTGACGCCAAGTAAGGACGGGCAGCCTGCTTGTTGCGGGCAAAGCAAAGATGGCGGACCCATCGATGGTCCGCCATTTCCAACACGGATACAGGCAACACAATGATTGATCGCTTCCAGAACTGGCTTCCGCGAATGGTGCTGGCGCCCAGCTTCTTTTTGGTGCTGGTCTTTGTTTACGGGTTCATCCTGTACACCGGGTATCTTTCGATGACAGATTCCAAGATGCTGCCCTCGTATAACTGGGTTGGATTTGCCAATTACGAAAAACTGTTTCGCCTGCGCCACTGGAATACGGCAATCACCAATCTGGCCATTTTCGGTATCCTGTATATCGGGATCAGTTCGGCCATTGGTCTGTTGTTGGCAATTCTTCTGGATCAGAAAATCCGCGCCGAGGGGTTTATTCGCCCGATCTACCTTTATCCGATGGCGCTTAGTTTCATTGTGACGGGAACGGCGTGGAAATGGTTTCTGGACCCGGGGATCGGGCTGGAAAACACAATGCACCAATGGGGTTGGGACAGCTTTCAGTTCAACTGGATCAAGGACCGGAATTACGCAATCTATACCGTGGTTATTGCCGCTGTCTGGCAAAGCTCGGGCTTTGTGATGGCGATGTTTCTGGCGGGTCTGCGCGGGGTGGACAACGAGATCATCAAAGCGGCCCAGATGGATGGTGCGACGGGGATCCGCATCTATCGCAAGATCATTATCCCGATGATGCGGCCGGTGTTCCTGTCGGCCTTTGTGGTGCTGGCGCATCTGGCGATCAAGGCCTATGATCTGGTTGTCGCGCTGACTGGCGGCGGGCCTGGGCGGGCAACGGAATTGCCGGCGACATTCATGTATTCCTACACATTCACCCGCAACCAGATGGGGGTGGGTGCCTCGAGCGCCATTATCATGCTGATCATGATCTTTTCGATCATTGTGCCGTATGTTTACAGCGAATTGCGATCCGGGGATAAAAGATGAGCGGTGCTGCGCAAGATATTGCCATGAAAGGCAGCAGGGCGACGCGGATCATTATTTATACCGTTTTGATCCTGTTCATGATTTTCTATTTGCTGCCGCTCTATGTGATGCTGACAAATTCGCTAAAGCCGCTGGATGAAATTCGCGGTGGCGACATGTTGGCATTGCCAAAGAACTGGACGATCGAGCCATGGCGGGCGGCGTGGTCCTATGCCCAGATCGGCGTCGAGCCAACAGGGCTGAGACCCTATTTCATCAACTCGATTTTTATGGTGGTTCCGGCAGTGCTGATTTCCACCGCACTGGGCGCACTTAACGGGTATGTGCTGACGAAATGGAGCTTTCGCGGCTCCGGTCTGGTTTTCGGGCTGTTGCTTTTGGCCTGTTTCATCCCCTTCCAGATCGTGTTGATTCCGATGGCGCGTATTCTGGGGATGTTGGGGCTGGCGGGCACTACATCGGGATTGGTGCTGGTGCATACGATTTACGGTTTGGGTTTCACCACACTGTTTTTTCGCAACTACTATGCAGCATTCCCGACCGAACTGGTGCGCGCGGCCCAGATCGACGGGGCGGGTTTTTTCCAGATTTTCTGGCGTATTCTGGCGCCCAGCTCGGCCCCTATCGCAGTGGTGACGATCATCTGGCAATTCACAAATGTCTGGAACGACTTTTTGTTCGGGGTCAGTTTTGCCGATTTTGATTCAATCCCGATGACCGTGGCGTTGAACAATCTTGTAAACTCCTCGACCGGGGTCAAGGAATACAATGTGCATTTCGCAGGGGCGATCCTTGCCGCACTGCCAACACTTATCGTCTATATCGTTTCGGGCCGCTATTTTGTGCGCGGCCTGATGGCGGGCGCAGTCAAAGGATAGAACACAGACATGGCTCGATTGAAAATTGAAAACCTCTACAAGGCTTATGGTGCGACCGAAGTGCTGAAAGGCATCGACCTTGAAATCGAGGACGGCGGCTTTCTGGTGCTGGTCGGCCCGTCGGGTTGCGGCAAGTCCACATTGCTGAACTGCATCGCGGGGCTGGAGGATGTCACGTCTGGCGATGTAGTGATCGGAGAGCGGTCGGTTACAGAGTTGCACCCGTCAAAGCGCGATATCGCAATGGTATTCCAGTCCTATGCGCTTTACCCGAATATGACGGTGGAAAAGAATATCAGCTTTGGCATGGAAATTCGCGGGGTGGGGAAATCCGAACGTCGTGCGGCGATCGAAGGGGTGGCCGACATGCTGCAAATCCGTGAATTATTGAAACGCAAACCCAGCCAGTTGTCAGGTGGTCAGCGACAGCGGGTCGCGATGGGTCGCGCGCTGGTGCGGGACCCGCAGGTGTTTTTGTTCGACGAGCCCCTTTCAAACCTTGATGCCAAGTTGCGGGTCGATATGCGCACCGAAATCAAGCGGTTGCATAAACGCATGGGGACAACCATCGTTTACGTCACCCATGACCAGATCGAGGCTTTGACGCTGGCCACCCGTATTGCGGTGATGAAAGACGGAATTGTGCAGCAATTCGGAACGCCGGACCAGATTTACAATGATCCGGTGAACATGTTTGTCGCCGATTTTATGGGCTCGCCCGCGATGAACCTGTTGCCCGGTACTGTGGTTGCGGAAAATGGCGGGCTGATGGTGTCACTGGATGGCCACGAAGGAGAGATGCTGTTGCCACTCCCGGATAGTGATGCCTTGCGCGGGCGTATGGGCCAGAAGATTATATTCGGCATCCGCCCCGAGGCATTTACCGATCCGGAAGGGGCTGACCGGACATCGACCCAACTGGAAAAGCGGGATTGTTTTGTCGAGGTGGTCGAGCCTGCAGGCTCGGACACATTTGCGGTTGTGAAGCTTGGCGGCAAAAGCGCTGTTGCCCGTCTGCGGGCAGATGCCCGTATTTCACCGGAAACCGTGACCAGCCTTGCTTTCAACATGGGCAAAGCGGTTTTCTTTGATCCGGATAGCGGGGAGCGGTTGAAATGAAGCGTTCCGAAATAAACCGGATATTGCGCGAGTCCGATGCTTTTATTCGCTCGTTCGGTTATCGGTTGCCGCCATTCGCCTATTTCACCCCCGAACGGATATTGTCCGAAGAAACCGCCGACATAAGGGCGCGCGGCATGGGGTGGGATATTACCGATTACGGGCAGGGGAGTTTTGCCGATATGGGCCTTTTCCTGTTCACGGTGCGCAACGGGCATTTGGCGGACCTGAAACAGGGGCGCGGGATGCTCTATGCGGAAAAGATCATGATTTCGCGCAAGGATCAGATCAGCCCGATGCACCGGCACAATCTGAAGGCCGAGGACATTATCAACCGTGGTGGCGGAACACTGGTGCTGGAGCTGTTTGCAAGCGACGAAAGCGGGGCAATCGACAGGGACGCTACGGTCACGGTGCCGGTTGACGGTATCGCACGCCGGTTTGCGGCAGGCGGGCGGCTGGCGCTGGAGCCGGGGGAAAGCGTGACACTGTTGCCGGGTGTCTGGCACGCCTTCTGGGGCGAGGGTGCGGATGTTCTGGTGGGCGAGGTATCGACGGTGAATGATGACCGCAGCGACAATATATTCGAGCAGGACATCCCGCGTTTCACCGATGTGCAGGAGGATGAAACACCGCTTCATCTGCTGGTGTCCGATTATCCGGACCGTGGTGGAAAATAGCCGCAATACGGCCCTAAAACCACTGCGGGCAGGCGCGAAATCTATTGACACATGTCAAAGCCAAAACCGGTGTTTTAAGTTATAATCAATCTATATTCCCCAAAAGCAGGAGTCGCGCAATGACAACCCCCACACGATCTAAATCCAATTCAACGGTCAAGCCCGCAACCGCAGCCGCAGCTACACCGGCCACCAAAGAGGCCGACGCAAGTCCGTCTTCGTTTCCGACGGTGACACCGGATAAAATCCGGCAGGCCTTTGAAACGGGGGAATATCCTTACACCAAAAAGATGGGCAAACGCGAATACGAAGCCACCAAGGCAAAACTTCAGGCCGAATTGCTGAAGGTGCAGAAATGGGTGCATGACACCGGCCAGAAATTCGTGCTGTTGTTCGAGGGGCGCGATGCCGCCGGTAAGGGCGGCACAATCAAACGGTTCATGGAACACCTGAACCCGCGCGAAGCCCGTGTGGTGGCCCTGAACAAGCCAACGGATACCGAGCGTGGCCAGTGGTTCTATCAACGCTACATCCAGCAACTGCCCACCGCGGGCGAAATGGTGTTCTATGACCGCTCCTGGTACAACCGCGCCGGGGTCGAGCGGGTGATGGGGTTTTGCTCGCCGACCGAATATCTGGAATTCATGCGCCAGACACCGGATATCGAACGGATGATGGTGCGCTCGGGGATACAGCTGTATAAATACTGGTTCTCGGTCACGCAGGATGAACAGAAACGCCGGTTTGACAGCCGCAAGGATGATCCGTTGAAGCGCTGGAAACTATCGCCGGTCGATCTGGCGTCGCTTTCGAAATGGGACGACTATACCGAAGCCAAAGAGGCGATGTTCTTTTATACCGACACCGCCGATGCCCCCTGGACGATCATCAAATCGAACGACAAAAAGCGGGCGCGGATCAATACGATGAAGCATTTTCTGTCGACAATCGAATATCCTGACAAGGATTACGAAGTGGTCGGCCAGCCTGATCCGCTGATCGTAGGTCGTGCCAGCCATGTGGTGCACAGTGCCGATCATATTCTGGGCGCTTCCCTGCATCCAGACCAGCGCAAAGGCGGGTAACCGTTTTTTGAAGCTGTAGGCACTGGTAAAACCCCGCGTTGTTCTTATCTTGGAATTGGAAAGGCGCGGGGTATTTTTATGTGGAATGAACGATATTCAAAACCGGGCTACCTGTTTGGCACCGAACCGGCGCAGTTTCTGCGCGAGCATGACGCCTATCTGAAACCGGGTGCGCGTGCCCTTGCCGTGGCCGATGGCGAAGGGCGCAATTCGGTTTTCATGGCAGGCAAGGGGCTGGATGTGGTGGCGATGGATGCCTCGCATATCGCGGTTGAAAAGGCCCGCGCGCTGGCGCTGGCACATAAGGCGACGGTGGATTTCAACGTGGCCGATATTGCCAAATGGGATTGGGGGGCGGTGCCCTATGATCTGGTGGTTGCTATCTTTATCCAGTTTGTCGGCCCTGAACAGCGGGACCGGATATTTCAGGGCATGAAACGCGCCGTCAAACCGGGCGGGGTTGTGATGCTGCACGGTTATACCCCCGAACAGGTTGAGCTGGGGACCGGCGGGCCGCCGCAGGCCGAAAACATGTATACGGAAGAAATGTTGCAACAGGCCTTTGACGATTTCGAGATTCTGGAACTGCGCGCCTACCGGCGTCATGTGGACGAGGGCGAGGGGCACAGCGGCATGTCGGCGTTGATTGATCTGGTTGCCCGCAAGCCGGCCTAGCCAACCCGCGCCATAATCCTTGCCGAACCGGTGCATCTGGCCTAAGCCGGTAGCATGTCACACATCAAATCCTACCGCGCGCATGCCCGCGCCACGCTTTTGCTGGGTCTGCCGTTGATCGGCAGCCATCTGGCACAGTTTGCCATCACCATGACCGACACTTTGATGCTGGGCTGGTATGATGTGCAGGCGCTGGCCGCGGTGACGCTGGCGGGGTCGTTCTGGTTTTTGCTGTTCATTATGGGGTCTGGCTTTGCCTTTGCGGTGTCGCCGATGGTGGCCAGTTATGAATCCAGCGGGCAGGGGCGCGAAGTGCGGCGGGTGACGCGGATGGGGATGTGGATTTCGCTGATCTATGGTGTGATCGTTCTGGTGCCGATGTGGTGGTCGGGGACGGTGCTGCAATGGATGGGGCAGGATCCCGAAATCTCGCTGATCGCGCAGCAGTATTTGCGGATATTGTGCTGGGGCACCTTGCCGGCATTGTTGGTGATGGTGTTGAAAAACTATCTGGCCGGATTGGAGCGGGCGGCGATTGTGATGTGGATCACACTGATTGCCGTGGGGCTGAACGCGCTGCTGAATTATGCGCTGATTTTCGGCAATTGGGGCGCACCTGAACTGGGCGTGCGCGGCGCGGCAATTGCTTCGGTGACATTGCACAGCCTGTCATTTGTCGCACTGGCGGTTTACATCACCCGCAAACTGCCGGAACACGCGCTGTTTTCACGGTTCTGGCGACCGGATCGCGAGGCATTCGCGGCGGTCTACCGTATGGGCTGGCCGATCGGGCTGACCAATCTGGCCGAAAGCGGATTGTTCACGGCCTCGGCGGTGATGGTGGGCTGGGTCGGAACGATGCCGCTTGCGGCGCACGGGATCGCGCTGCAACTGACGGCGATGACCTTTATGATACAGGTCGGGTTTTCCAACGCGGCGACAGTGCGGGCCGGACAGGCCTTTGGCCGCAAGGACGCCGCAAACCTGAAGCGCGGGGCGCTGGTGGTGATCGGGATGTCGACGCTGGTGGCGATCTGCGTGATTGCAACCTTCCTGACGGTGCCCGAGCCGCTGGTCGGGGCATTTTTGGCACCGGACGATCCCGAGCGGGCGCAGATTATCGGCATTGGCGTCAGCCTGATGGCGGTGGCTGCCCTGTTCCAGTTTGCCGACAGTGCGCAGGTGGTGGCGCTGGGTCTGTTGCGCGGGGTGCATGACACCCGCGTGCCGATGGTGATTGCCGCGATTGCCTATTGGCCGCTGGGGCTAAGCGCCAGTTATCTGTTCGGCTTTACCCTTGGTATGGGCGCGGTTGGTGTCTGGCTGGGGCTTGTGGTTGGTCTGGGAGTGGCGGGGGCTTTGATGATGTACCGGTTCTGGACAACGGGTGTGCGGATTTAGAGCGCTGGATTGCGCTGTAAGGCCGGATGCCTCCGGCGGGGATATTTGGGCCATTTGGAAGGGTTAGCCCGCTTTTTCCAGATAGGGGTTTTTGACGGGGGCGATTTCCAGCCCGCTGTCGCGCCACGCGGTAAAGCCGCCTTCAAGGTGGCAGACGTTGTCCATACCCATTTCCTGCAAGGCACGGGCGGCCAGCGCCGAGCGCCATGCAGAGGCGCAGAACAGCACCAGTTTTTCGGCATCATCAAAGGCTTTGCGGTGGTATTTGCATTGCGGATCGACCCAGAATTCCAGCATCCCGCGCGGCGCGGACATCGCACCCGGGATGGTGCCTTCGCGCCATAGCTCGCGGATGTCGCGCAGATCGACGAACAACACGCCATCCTTGCCCAGCAGGGCGTTGGCGTCAGTCGGGGTGATCTGATCGACGATGGCGTTTGCCTCGTCAATCAGTTGCTGTGCGGTTTTCATCATGGTGTATTATTTGTCCCTGTCTTTGCGCATCATCCGGTCTGCCTTCTTGCGCACCAGAACCGTGCGCAGATCGTGCATCGCCAACAGCAGCGCGTCTGTTATATCCTCCAGCTGTTCGTCGCTGGCTTTGGATTGCACCCATTGGGTGGTGATATTCAGATAGTCCACCGCGCGGTGGATATCGTCGATGTCGCGTTTGGCCAGCAGGGCCTTGCGCTGTTCCATCCAGTTTTCAATCGCCGTGCGGTCATCGCCCGACAGGGTGCGGTCACCATGCGGTTTGTATTCGCCATTCTTGATGTTGATGACTGCGATCTGGTCCATATCGATCCGGCGCTGGCGGTTGTCGGTATCAATGCGAAACACCACCGCCCCGTTTTCGCGGACCCGGAAATAATATTCAGGAAGCTCGTTACCCATTCAAACCCTCGTTACGTCAAACCCGCACAAAACTGCTGGATGCGGGTGCAGGCCTCTTTCAGGGCCGCGTCCGAGGTAGCGTAGCTGACACGGAAGTTCGGGGAAAGCCCGAAAGCCGCGCCGAAAACCACGGCCACGCCGACCTCTTCCAGCAGGGCGGTGGCGAAAACCTCGTCATCGGTGATTTTGGTGCCGGCTTTGGTTGTCTTGCCGATGCAGCCTGCAATTGACGGGTAGACATAGAACGCCCCGTCAGGGGTGGGGCAGGTGATGCCCTGTGCCGCATTCAGCATTTCCACCACCATATTGCGGCGGCGCAGGAAAACATCGTTGTTGGTTGCAATGAAATCCTGCGGCCCGTTCAGCGCCTCGACTGCCGCCCACTGGGAAATGGAACAGGGGTTCGAGGTGCTTTGCGATTGCACCTTGCGCATCGCCGCGATCAGGTGTTCCGGCCCGCCCGCATAGCCGATCCGCCAGCCGGTCATCGCATAGGCCTTGGACACGCCGTTGCAGGTCAGGGTGCGCCCGTACAGGCCCGGCTCGATCTGTGCGGGGGTGCAAAACTCGAAATCATCAAACACCAGATGTTCATACATATCGTCGGTCATCACCCAGACATGCGGATGGCGCATCAGCACATCGGTCAGCCCTTTTAATTCGTCCCGGGTATAACCTGCGCCGGTGGGATTCGAGGGCGAGTTGAAGATCAGCCATTTGGTTTTGGCCGTGATCGCTGCCTCAAGCTGTTCTGGTGTGATCTTGAAATCCGTTTCAAGGCTGGCTTCGATCGTCACCGGCGTGCCACCTGCCAGCAGCACCATATCGGGGTAGCTGACCCAATAGGGGGCGGGGATCAGCACTTCGTCGCCTTCATTCAGGGTAGCCACCAGCGCGTTATAGAGGATCTGCTTGCCGCCGGTGCCAACGCTGATTTGCGCCGGTGTATAGTCCAGCCCGTTGTCACGCTTGAACTTGGCGCAGATGGCATCTTTTAGCTCCGGCATCCCGTCGGGGGCGGTGTATTTCGTCTTGCCTTCATCAATCGCGCGCTTGCCGGCGGCCTTGATGTTGTCGGGTGTGTCAAAGTCCGGCTCGCCCGCGCCAAGGCCGATCACATCCACACCTGCCGCCTTTAGTTCGCGCGCTTTGGTGGATACC
>WGBJ01000447.1 GCA_015494385.1 Marinosulfonomonas sp. | reverse complement strand
TTTTCTTATCGCGGCCCTGATAGGTGCAGTGCTGTTTTCGGCAACCGGTTTCCAGAGCGCCCTACCTTTTCTGCCTGCCGGTATCATTGCTGTGGGCCTGATCGCCTTGATGCTGAAAACCCCAGTTTCTGCGGGCCTGAACAGGTTGATCGCCGGAACCGTTGGGTATCAGATTTTGCTTTTGTCAGGTATCGCATTTGCACGGGCAATCGGGGTGTGAGGGACAATCAGGGATTCGCTTTCTGATCTTATTTCGCCGTGCCGAAAGCGAATTTCACAGCCATTTCCTGAATCGGGGCTCATAAACACCCGAAATATTCAAAAAACCGGATACAAACCTGTCTCTCTTTGACAAAAGTCAAGGAGCCCCTAACTTTTGTATGGTCAACTTCCTGTGATCAAGTCTGCGCCACAACTTTATACAGACTTGCGCGGCACCGACTCCGGGCTTCGGTGTGACAGTGGATTCTCGCTGCCCGGAAACACGAGGACAGAAAATGAAACAGACCATACGCAAACGCTTTACCACCTTGGCGGGCGTTGCTTCTCTGGGTCTGGCAGCAACTGCAATGGCAGTTCCGGCCGAGACACTGGATGAAGTGATGGCACGTAGGGGGCTTAGCCAGAAAGATCTGCTTGCTGCGGCCAAAACCTACACGCCGACAGGAGGACGTGACGAATTTATTGTATTTTCATCTGGCGGTCAGTCAGGGCAAATCATGGTATATGGTGTGCCCTCGATGCGCATTTTGAAATACGTTTCGGTGTTCACACCCGAACCTTGGCAGGGCTACGGCTTTGACGAAGAATCCAAGGCGCTTCTTGAGGGGGCCAAGGTTGACGGCCGCGAACTGACATGGGGTGATACACACCACCCAGCACTGTCGGAAACCGAAGGGGCGCCTGATGGCGAATTCCTGTTCATCAACGACAAATCCGCACCGCGCGTTGGTGTGATTTCGTTGCATGACTTCGAAACCCAGCAAATTGTTGTGAACCCGATCCTGCAATCCGAACACGGCGGCACATTCGTGACCCCGAACACCGAATATGTTCTGGAAGCAGCACAATATCCGGGTATTCTGGGCCGCGGTTTCGCACCGCTTTCCGACTTTAACGAAAAATTCCGTGGGGCGATTACCTATTGGAAATTCAACCGTGAAAAAGGCCGGATCGAACCGGAAAACAGTTTCTCGATTGAATTGCCGCCCTACACACAGGATCTGACCGATGCCGGGAAACTGGTATCCTATGGCTGGTCCTTCACCAACTCGTTCTGTGCGGAACGTTATGTTGGTGGCATCGAAAGCGGCCGTCCGCCGTTCGAGGCTGGCTGTTCGCAAGCTGACACCGACTTCTTGCACATCATCAACTGGAAGAAAGCCGAAGAGGTTTACAAGGCCGGCAAGGTTAAAATGATCAATGACCATCCGGTCATCAGTCTGGAAACCGCTGTTGAAGAAGGTCTTGTTTATCTGGTTGCCGAACCGAAATCGCCACACGGCGTTGACGTTTCGCCCGACGGTAAATTCATCGTTGTCGGTGGTAAACTGGACGTAACCGCATCGGTTTATTCGTTCGAGAAAATCATGGCCGCCATCGAGGCCGGCAATTTCTCGGGCAAAGACCCTTACGGTCTGCCGATCATCAAGATGGAAGATGCGCTGCACGTTCAGGTGCCGCTGGGTCTGGGTCCGCTGCACAACCAGTACGACTCCAAACCATGCGTGATCTATACATCGCTGTATGTGGATAGCCAGATTGCGAAATGGGACTATTGCGAAGGCAAGATCCTGGACAAGATCTCGATCCACTATAACGTTGGCCACCTTGTGGCAATGGAAGGCGAAAGTGTTAAACCCGCCGGCCATTACCTGGTTTCGCTGAACAAACTGGCGATTGACCGCTTCAACCCTGTTGGCCCGCTGCACCCGCAGAACCACCAGCTGATCGACATCTCTGGCGACAAGATGGAACTGCTGTACGACATGCCCGTACCTCTGGGCGAGCCGCACTACGCTGCTTCTATCGCTGCAGACAAGCTGAAGCCGCTGGTTCGTTATCGCTACGGTACCAACTCGCGCACAGGCGGTCGGCACGAAGGTGCGACACGTCCGGGCTCGGAGCGGATCGAGCGTGACGGCACAACCGTCAACGTTTACATGACAGCGATCCGGTCGCACTTTACACCGGAGATCATCGAAGTGAACGAAGGCGACACCGTCAACTTCATCATCACCAACTCGGAACGTGCCGAAGACGAAACCCACGGGTTCTCGGTTTCGACATATAACGTGAACCTTTCGCTGGAGCCCGGCAAAACATCGACTGCGTCGATCGTTGCCGACAAACCCGGCGTCTTCTCCTTCTATTGCACCGAGTTCTGCTCGGCCCTGCACCTGGAGATGGAAGGCTATCTGGTGATCAAGCCTAAAGGCTATGTCGAAGAAGCTGCCGCAGTGTCCGAAGGACAGGCCTATACCCAGGC
>WGBJ01000446.1 GCA_015494385.1 Marinosulfonomonas sp. | reverse complement strand
GACCGGGGACAAGGGGGTGTTCGGAACATATTTGGGGCGTTCTTTTGAATTTGCCCCGAATAAAACACCAACACATTCTTCGGATGTCAGGAATTTGTCCGGTATGTCATCGTTTGAAACCGGAATCTCGGAAGACGCGATGTTGATTTGGTCCAGAAGTCCGGTAATTCCGCCCCATCCGGCCACTTGCCGCGCGGTTTGTTCAATCAGCGCAAAAGCGGGGGATGCATTGATATCCTCGAAAGATATATCTTGCAGTCCTTTAACTTCGACAAAAACTTCCATTCCGAAACCGTTGCGCTGGTCATTCCTGTCCTCGTCAAACGGGGCGGCGAGACCATCAGAGGCTATGATCAGGCTTTCGTCTGTGCGGATAATACTGAATGCCTGCCTGCCGCCCGGCCATGATGGCGCACCTAAAAACATTGGATTGACGATATAGGTAATGACATTTCGATCGACCCTGCCTATTTTTCCCCAATAGGTCTGGAACACTTCATATGTTTCCTTGTAGGCAGGATCATTCGGATCCCGTTGATCAGGGTTCTCCGGTAGTTCGGGGAGCGTGTCTGTTTCTTCAGGAAGAGAGGCGCTTTTATTGAAAAGCGATTTCAGCCAGTTAATCATCTCGTCTCTTTCGGTCAAAAAATATCAGGTGTCGCTTTGCTTATGCACTGGGGGCTATATTATGTTGCTTCTTAGTATAGTCCATGTCTTTACGTCCCGCAAAACGTCTGCTTTACCTCTTCCTCCTCAGTCGGCGGTCGCCGCAAATCCGAAAACTCCGCCACATCCTCAAAGGGGCGTGACAGTGCGGTCATCAGCCGCTCGAAGGGGTTGTAATCTCCGGCCACGGCGGCTTCGATCATCTGTTCTATCCGGTGATTGCGGGGGATCAGGGTAGGGGACGTGGCGCGGATCAGGGCTTGTTGCTGCGCCCAGTCCGTCCCTTCCTGCGCCAGACGGGCCTGCCAGCGACTGTGCCAATCGTCATAGAGCGCCGGATCAAGGAACTGGTCGTGGGCGTTTCCATCGGCCAGCGCGCGGAAGGTGTTGGTAAAATCGGCCTGTCCCTGCGCCATCCGGTCCAGCAGGTCGATCACCAGTTCATCATCCCCCGCCATCGCGCGTTTGAGGCCCAGTTTGGCGCGGTGTTCGGTGATCCAGAACGCAAGGAATTGATTGCGAAACCCGTGCAGGGCCTCGGTGGCCTGTTTCACCGCAGCGTCCTCGTCCCCCATCAGCGGGATCAGGCTTGTGGCCAGTTGCGCCAGATTCCAAACGATGATTTCCGGTTGCTGGTTAAAGGCATAGCGGCCCGCGCGGTCGATCGAGGAGTAGACGCGGGCGGGGTGGTAGCTGTCCATAAAGGCGCAGGGGCCGTAATCGATGGTGATGCCGCCGATATGGGTGTTGTCGGTGTTCATCACCCCGTGGATAAAGCCGATGCCCATCCAGCGGGCAATCAGGCGGGCCTGCGCGGTGATCACCGATTGCAGCAGGTCCAGCGGGGTTTCGGCCTCGGGGAAATGGCGCTGGATGGTGTAATCGGTCAGAGCTTGCAGCGCGTCAGTATCCTGGCGCGCGGCGAAATACTGGAAGGTGCCAACGCGGATGTGGCTGGTCGCGATACGGGTCAGCACAGCGCCGGGCAGGGCGGTTTCGCGCATCACATGTTCGCCCGTGGTGACGGCCGCCAGCGCGCGGGTGGTGGGGATACCCAGCGCCGCCATGGCCTCGCTCACCACATATTCGCGCAGCACAGGGCCAAGCCACGCGCGCCCGTCACCTCCACGCGAAAACGGGGTGCGGCCCGAGCCCTTAAGCTGGATATCCTGCCGCGTGCCGTTTGCTTCCCGCACCTCGCCCAGTAGCATCGCGCGCCCATCCCCAAGTTGCGGGGACCATCCGCCGAATTGATGGCCGGCATAGGCCTGGGCCAGCGGATCGGCCCCGTCAGGGATGGCGCTGCCCGACAGCACGGCCACACCTGCAGGCGAGCGCAATTCGCCCACATCTATTCCCAACGCCTGCGCCAAACCTTCGTTCAGCGCCACCAGTTTCGGCCGCGCCACGGGCGAGGGGCCGATGCGGGCATAGAACTGGTCCGGCAGGCGGGCATAGGAGTTGTCAAAGGGGATGGTCAGGGGCATGCCTAAAACCGCCGCGTCATCAGGTGATAATCGTCACGGGCCTCAAACCCCAGCCGCGTATACAGCCGTTTGGCCGCTTCGTTGTCGCGCGTCACTTCCAGATGCAGCGCCTTGACGCCATAGTCGGCCAGGGCGGGCATCAGGGTGCGCAACACTTCGCCGCCCATACCGCGCCCGCGCACGTTTTCGCGGATGTAGAATTCGTCGATAAACCCGACAATTCCGCCCATTTCCACCGAATAGCCAAAAGACACTACGATATAGCCCACCGGCCCGTTCTTTGGTCCGATCAGATAGGCAGCACCGTGGGGTGTGCCCTCGAGTAGCGGGGTCAGGGCCGCGGCGCGGTCTTTGTCGGACTGGGTGATCCCCTCCTGGGCGTGAAAGGCCGCAACAAGGGATTGCAGGCGGGGCAGATCGGCGGGTTTGGCCAGATGCAGGGCGGCGCTCATGTCGGGGGATGCCTTTCGCTGGGGTGCGGGGATGACCCTTAAAGCATATCGCGCGGTGCTGCCAGCAAAAGGCGGTGTGTTTGCAGCCCCTGTCAGCGGGAGTTTGCTGACAGGGGCTGGGGATCAGTCATCACCAAAGATACGCGGGTTTTGCAGGGCAAAGCCGGGGAAGGTGCCCTCGTAATTGCCGATCACCCGGACCGAGCCGGCGCGGGGCACTTCGGCATAGCTGTCCATATCGATGCGCACCAGTGTGGCGGAAAGGTTAAAGCGGATGCGGCCATCGACCGGATTGAACCGCAGGTTTCTGACCGCGATTTTCCCGAACCCCGAGGCCGGGTCGGCAACCATCGGCAGATCCCATGTGTCGTCGACCAGGAACACCCGCAACGGTTTCAAACGCCCACTGCCACCGATGCGCTTGAACTCGAACGAAACGGTCGGGTTGATATGTTCGGCCTGCCGGTCCAGCATCACCGAGGCCTGAACCGTATAGATTTTTTCCGTGGTGCCACGGTTTGGATCGTATTCGTTGGAGTAATAGAGATCGCTGATTTCATCATCGGCATTGGCGGCGGAAAACAGCCGGTACTTTGATCCGCCAATGTTTGCGTCAAGCATACCAACCCATTCGTAACCGGGCGGGATGTAATCGGCGTGGCTTTGGGTTGGCAGGATCAGGGCAAGGGCCACAAGGGCACTGCGGAAATAGGCTTTCATCGGAAAATTCCTTTGTTGTTATTCAGTTTTGGTAGGTCTCGGTCGCCCAGTCAGGGACTGTGCCCTCATAGTGGCCTTCAATATGGCCGCCGAGGTCCCCTTTGATCGGGGCAGGGTCAATACCGGCAGCGATTTCCCAGCGCACCAGATCGGCGGAAAAGTCAAAGCTGATATAGCCGCCTTTGGCTGTGTCGATGTTCTGCAGGGTGATCTGGCCGGTTTTCATGTAACCGGACTCGGTATTGGCCATCAGCGGGGTGAAATAATCGCCGTCAAAGGCTTTGACGATCACCAGTTGCAATTCATCGGTTGCCGCGTCCGTTCGCAGAGTCATACGGATGGACCACGGTATTTCCGGCGGCGGGTCGTGGAAATCGCTGCTGGCGCTGATCTCGAACATTTCCAACTGTTCGTGATCGCCGTGGCGATATAGGCGCAGACCGCTGATATTGTCCCGGGGGCGCCCTGTGGTGATCAGCGTTACATCGGTGCCGTTGATGGTGCCGGTAAAGCGGCCCTGTTCGACAAACCCGTTTGGCAAAGGGTCGGGAATGACATCGGCAAGGGCGGGAAGTGCTGTAATGATGATGGCGGCTGTATTCAAAAACCGTTTCATTGCAAACCCTCCGGTTATTCCAATTCCCATTCGGGTAGGGTACCTTCGAAGTGGCCTTCGATATGGATCGGGGGGACGCTGTTGTCGGGCACGGTCTCGCTTAGCTCGTTCATTTTGGCCCCTGGCATATCGGCGCTGAAATCAAAGCTGATATAACCATCTTTGCGGGTTTCAAGGTTTTCCAGCGCCAGTGTGCCGTAACCGGTCTGGACCTCGGCCAGATAGGAGGGCACGAAAAAATCCTTGGTAAACAGTTGCAGGCTGTCCAGCCGCAGGGTTTTGGTATCTTCACCCACCGCGTCGGGCTGAACCGTCATTTCCAGCCACGGCAGGCTTGCGGGGCTGTAGTCAGCAACCCCGTTGGCGGTTTTTATCGTATACTGGTCGAACATGCCGAGGTATTCCAGATCGCTGTTTTCTCCTTCGGGGTGGGCTGTGGCAATCAGGGTTGTGTCCGTGCCGTCAATCGTTCCGGTGAACCGGCCGATTTCGACATACCCTTGAGGCAGTTCATCGGCAAAGACAGGCAGGGCCAGTGTCAGGGCTACAAGGGGGGTAATCATACGCATTTACTTATCCTTTCGGTATATATTGACCCTAGGTTAATCTGGCGCGGGCGGCTTGGCGATGCTGGAATTCCTTACCCAACAGCGGGAAAACCGGATGTTTGTTGCAAACGCAAAAATACCGCAAAGCTTGATCGAAAGCGCATTTTCCACTTAGGGTGAAAGCAATACGCGTGAAAACAAGCAGCTGACTGGAGATCAAATGCTATTAGAAACACCCTTATGGCGGCAAACACCGCCTGCCGCTTTTCCTGTTTGCCTCGGGTTTATGTCCCTTGCGCTGGGCTGGACCAATGCATCCCATGTGATACCGGCCATATCCGAAGACATCGGGCATTTACTGCTGGCGGCCTCGACCGGATATTTCATCTGGTTCTTTGCGTTTTACCTGCGAAAGGTTCTGGCGCGCCCGAAAGTTGTGCTGGAGGATATGAAATCCGCACCGGCCCGGGCCGGAATTGCGGCCATGGCCATGTCGATGATGCTGCTGGCGGCGGCATTGTTGCCCTTCGGCATTTCGGTGCCTTTGGTCTGGTGGACGGGTGTTATCCTGCAGATCATTGCCAGCGTGGTTGTGTTATATGCCATTTGGGAAGAACCGCGTGAAAAGCGCCATTTTTCAACCTTCCAGTATCTGACCTTTGTCGGTCCGGTGGTTGGCCCGCTGGCCGGTGTCCAGCTGGGGTATGTCTGGGAGAGCAAGTTGCTGATCAATGCAGCCCTTGCGGCCTATGTGATTGTGACTGCGGGTATCCTGCTGACGATCCGCCGCGATCCCATTCCAGAAAAGCTGCGCCCCTCGGTGATGATCTTTCTGGCGCCGTTGTGCCTGTTTGCGCTGGGATACGGTGTTCTGGGCTATGACACGGCGTTTACCGTATTTTACTGGGCGGGCAGTATTGTGGCCTTTGGTCTGCTGCTCCTTGTGCCCTGGATGGTGCGCGGCGGCTATAGCCCGGTGTGGGGGGCGTTTACCTTTCCGGTTGCCTCGTTCCTGAATGTGCAGGTGATGGCGGTGGCCAAAGGGCACGGTATCTGGGCCGAAACCGGGGTATATGCCGGTTTGATTATCGGCACGCCTGTGGTGCTGTATATCGTCTATCGCACGGTTATGGAGTGGGTCACCGGTGACTTGTCCAAGAAATCCGGCGCGGCCATAGCC
>WGBJ01000445.1 GCA_015494385.1 Marinosulfonomonas sp. | reverse complement strand
TGACCGGCTATGCCGTGATGCACTTGATATCGCGCCGCAATTGCGGGCCTGCGACAGAGTGTTCCTGCGGTGATATTGGCTTGCAAAAGGGCGCTATAACGGGTTCTTAGGGGCTATGGTTTGTTTTGGGCGCCTTTTGAAAACCGCTATTTTAGCCCTTTTTGCGGGGCTGTTTTCGGGGGCGGTTCTGGCAGGCGAAGTGACGGTGGCCGTGGCGTCGAATTTCCTGCCGGCGATGCAGGAAATCGGGGCGCAGTTCCGTCAGGAAACCGGCCATTCCCTGCGGATTGTCAATGGCTCGACCGGCACATTGTTTGCCCAGATCAGCAAAGGTGCGCCTTATGACGTGTTCCTGTCGGCCGATATGGCGCGGGTCACAAAGCTGGCCGAGGCGGGTAAGTTGCTGGACGGGGCGGGCAAACCCTATGCCCTGGGTGCGCTGGTCCTCTATGCCCGCGACAAGGGTGTTTTGGGGCGTGACATCCCAAGCAGCCTGTTGCGCGATGATCTGCGTCATTTCGCGATGGCCGATCCGGCAACCGCGCCTTATGGGCTGGCCGCCAGCCAGGTGCTGCAATCGCTGGAACTGGGCGATCTGGTGGCGCAAAAGGCGGTGATTGGTGCCAATATCGGCCAGACTTTTGGTTTTGTGAAAACCGGCAATGCCGAAATCGGCTTTGTCGCCCTGTCGCAGGCGATGGCGGTTGGCGGTGAATGGCTGGATATTTCGCCCGAAATCTATGCGCCGATTGTGCAGGGGGCGGGGCTGTTGCTTCATGCCAAGGGCAACGATGCGGCGCGCGAATTTTACGACTACCTGTCCGGTAACGCCGCCCGCGCGGTGCTGGTGAAAGCGGGCTACGGGGTGCCGGAATGAATATCTGGCCCGCGATCTGGCTGTCGGTGCAACTGGCCAGCCTGACCACGCTGATCCTGCTGGTGATTGCCACGCCGCTGGCCTGGTGGCTGACCCGCACCCGCAACCCCCTGCGCCCGCTGATCGAGGCATTGGTGGCCCTGCCGCTGGTGCTGCCGCCCACGGTGCTGGGGTTCTACCTGCTGGTGTTGATGAGTCCGGACATGGCGCTTGGTGCACTTTGGCTGCGGCTGACCGGCGACACATTGGCGTTTTCCTTTGCCGGATTGCTGATCGCCTCGGTGCTCTATTCGCTGCCCTTCGCGGTGCAACCATTGCAAACCGCGTTCCAGTCGGTCGGCAAAGGGGTGCTTGAGGCCGCGACCACTTTGGGCGCCGGCCCTCGGGATGCGTTTCGCAGTGTGGTGATCCCGCTGTCGCGGCGTGGGTTCTTGACAGCGATGGTGTTAAGCTTCGCGCATACGCTGGGGGAATTCGGCGTGGTGCTGATGGTGGGGGGCAACATCCCCGGCAAAACGCGGGTGATTTCGATCGAGGTATTCAATGCAGTTGAAACGCTGGACTATGCCACCGCGCATCTGCTGTCCGCAGGGCTGTTGGTGTTTTCCTTTCTGGTGCTGATCTTTGTCTATCTGATGAACGGCAAAGACCGCAGCAAACGGCGGGGGGCGGAATGAGCGACCGGCTGCATCTGGATATTACGCTGACGCTGGGGGATTACGCCCTGACCGCCAAGGGCGACATTCCGTTAACCGGAATCACCGCGCTGGAAGGGGCCAGTGGCAGCGGCAAAACCACCCTGCTGCGCAGCATTGCGGGGCTGGAGCCAAGCGCAAAGGGTATGATCCGCTTTGGCGATGTGGTCTGGCAGGGCGACGGGGTGTTCCTGCCGCCACAGTCGCGGCGGATCGGCTTTGTGTTTCAGGACGCGCGGCTGTTCAAACATATGGATGTGGGCCAGAACCTTGCCTATGGCCACAAGCGGGCAGGGGCCGCGCCTGAAGTGCTGGAACGGGTGATTGCGGCACTGGACCTGTCGGATATGCTGACGCGGCGCGTCGGGGCGCTGTCGGGCGGGGAAAAGCAGCGCGTGGCGATCGGGCGGGCCTTGGCGATGGATCCGCAACTGTTGTTGATGGACGAACCCATGACGGGGCTGGACCGGTCGCGGCGCAACGAAATCCTGCCCTATATCGCGCGGGCGGTGCAGGCGTCGGGCTGTCCGGCGATCTATGTCAGTCACGAGCGGCGCGAAACCTCGATGTTGGCAGGGCAGATTATGCAGATTGTGGACGGGCAGTTGCAGCCGCCTGTCGTTTGCGAAACCAGTCTGCCCTACGAGGTGCGGCAAGGGGCGCTGTGGATCGGCGGGCAGCAAACCCGCCTGCCGGTTTCCGACGGCATTGCGCCCAGCGGTCTGCTGCGGTTCAACGAGGCAACCGTGGTTCTGAGTGTTGAAAACCCGGGCGTCAGTACGGCCGCTGTTTGCCTGCCCGCACAGCTTGCCGAAATGGCGCCGGATGGCGCGGGGATGAACCGGCTGGTTTTGCAAGGGGAGGGATGGCGCATTGCTGTGAACAAGCCGCAAGCCAAATGCGAAATGGCGGGTTTACACGTCGGACAATCCCTGTGGGTAAGCATAACCGAGACATGTGTAATGAAATGACCCCCTGCGGCGCATCAGCCTTACCTTAGGGAATGATTCGGTTGCTTTGGCAGGGTGGAATGTTTCCATATTAGTCAAAATGAGGTATACTGGTCAGGATTACACCAAAAAGTGAAAGAAAAACCGGCTTGTGATTGAAGTTTAACCAAGTCGCTTTTGGGTTGTTCACAGGGATCTGATTGGTTCTGCTACAAGAACAGTAAAATGCCCGCCAACATATTCCAGATTTTAGATAACATTTCTATTCGTATAGGCTGATTTGCCAAAATTAAGATGGTTTATGCAAGATAGGGCGGCATTTGGTCAAAATCGGCTGTTGCCGAAGTTTGAACAATAAATATTAACAGACTCCCTGTAGTTGTGCATTGGTGTTGTTAGGCCTTACCGGATTGTGACGTTGTGCCTAATATTTGCCCCATTGTTGCCGCTTTTAACTTTTTGTGCGTGATTTCAAGGTGTAAGAGTTAGTAGCCCGAACATGTAATGGCGTTTGAGGATACGGAGTAACTGCTGTTCCGTGTTGATTGTCCAAAGCCAGAGCATCGGGAGTACGAGTGAATGAGAGGGCGTCATAGGTCAGGCATCCCCTTCTCATCTAAAGTAGTAAGACGTCGGGGCATGTTGTGCGTGTCTTGGCCATTTTGATTGGGGGCTTTGATTGAAGGGTCGGGTTCCCAGAGGTTTTTTGGGGGTTTTTTATGGCTGACTATCTGCTTGATTGGGTCGATACTGGCGCAGACGGCGTAACAACAATTACATCGGCAACCGGGGAAGATGACATTACGGTCAGTGTGAGCACCCCGAGCAATAGCGATTGCGACAGCTGGACGATGAACGGCGGTATTCTGTACGGATCCGGCGTGGAAAACGCGATCACCGCAGAAGTCGTTTTTGATGCCCCTGTTGAAAATGTCAGCTTTGAATTGCTGGATGTCGATCAGGGCTGTGGTTGGGACGACATGGTCACCATTATAGCCCGGGATGCGGAAGGCAACATTGTGCCTGTAACGTATTCGGATCTGGCATGGCACCATACTGTTGATGGCAATACCGTTGAAGGCGGCGACAATGACAGCCCGGGTGTCGAAGGCTCGGGCGCGGTTGATTCCGTAACGGTCACCATCGCCGGTCCCGTCGTCAGCATTGAGATTATACTGGACCACGGGGATTCCGAAGATAACTCCGGCGTTGTCGGAATTACGGAAATGACCTTTGACGCGGATTCAACACCTGCTTCGGACGGGATCGTTCAGGGCACGGCGGGCGATGATCTGATTGATGTGGCCTATACCGGTGATCCGGATGGCGACCGTGTGGATAACCATGATGCCGTTCTGGACGATCCGAATGGCGATTACCTGCCCGATGCAGGTGACAATGACGATACGATCTTTGCCGGTGCCGGCGACGACACGGTTTTTGCCGGTGAAGGCAATGATTTTGTCATGGGCGAAGACGGGGATGACACGCTGCATGGCGAAGACGGCGATGACCAGCTGTGCGGGCAGGACGGGAACGACACCATCTATGGCGGCGCGGGCGACGATCTGCTGGAAGGCATGAACGACGACGATCTGCTGTTTGGCGGTGACGGGGACGATATTGTCACAGGTGATGATGGTAATGATGTTGCCTCGGGTGGTGCCGGCAATGATGCTGTTTATGGCGGCAGCGGTGACGATGTGCTGTCGGGCAATGATGGCGATGATACACTGGGTGGCGGTAGCGGCAATGACGTGCTGTACGGCAATGACGGTGATGACCATATCAAGGGTGGCTCGGGTGACGACGTTGCTTATGGCGGCGCGGGCAATGACACCATTATTGGTGGAACCGGCAATGATACCGCCTATGGCGGTGCCGGAGACGATACCATTACCGGCGGCAACGGAGACGATGTTATTTATGGCGATGCGCCGGATACAGGCGAAGGTGCGGGCGGTGGTGTTGACCCTGTAACACTGAGCTTTGACAATGTTGCAGCCGGGTCCGAAACAGCGGGCAGCCCCAATTCGGCGCAGGCCGGCGACAGTGTTGTGTACGAAAATGTTGCGGTTCTGGAGGACGGTACCGTTGTCGATGCCCGTCTGGTGCTGGTTGAAACATCCAATAGCGATCTGACGGTCGATCTGGCGTCTGACAACGACTATGAAATCCTGCTGAATGGCACCAATGATGCCGAGATGGAGGGCGAAACGGCGACCTTCCGGCTGGAATTCTATGACCACGAAACCGGCGAGCCGGTAGAGCTGGAACCGGGCATTGTATTCCAGGATCTGGATGTGAACCACGGCACCGAAACCCTGACAATCAATGACCCGTCGCTGGTCAATGTCGGCGTGCCTTCGGGCAGCTCGCTTGATGTGAACTATGACGGCACAACCCTGATTGCATCGGGGACCGAGGACAACACCGACCCGTCCGATCTGGACAGCCAGATTTCCATAGTGTTCGGAACCACCAGTTCGGTCACCTTCACCCTTGAAACCCGCGGCATCAACTCGGGCATCGGTTTTGGCAGCATCGGCGATCAGGAATTCGATTATCTGGCCGATGGCGGCGATGATATTCTGGATGGCGGCGACGGGGACGACACCATTTACGGCGGTGTTGGCAATGACACCATCACCGGCGGGGCCGGTTCCGATACTGTATTTGGCGGCGAAGGTGACGATGTAATCGATACATCCGGCCCGGATTCGACCGGTGTGGATGCGATGCCCGATCTGGGCTATCCGGGGCTGTATCCGGCAGACGACAACCCCGATAACGACAAGGATGTCGTGTATGGCGGGGCTGGCAACGATACCATCACCACCGGTGATGATGCCGATGTTATCTTTGGCGGCACTGGCGATGATACCATTGATGGCGGCATTGATGCCGATACCATCGACGGGGGCGACGGTGACGATGTGATCGTCGGTGGCGAAGGTTCGGACATTATTGATGGCGGTGCCGGTGATGACACCATCTATGGCGGCCTTGATCCGTCTTTCCCGGATGCCATCAATATTCCCGATGACGGTTCTGGCCCGTTTGGCCCCGATCTGGTGCCCGATAACGGTATGGATGTTATCCATGGTGGCGAAGGTAACGACACCATCTATGGTGCCGATGACGATGATACCCTGTTTGGTGATGCGGGCGACGACTATATCGATGGCGGTATTGATGACGATACCATCAGCGGCGGGTCCGGTGATGACACGCTGGTTGGCGGGCAGGGGGATGACACCATTTCCGGCGGCACCGGCAATGACAGCATTTCCGGCGGCACTGGTGCCGATATCATGTCCGGCGGCGACGACCGCGACACCTTTACCAACATCACGGCCGGTGATGTGGTTGAAGGCGGCGAAGGCGGCGATGATTACGACACGCTGGATCTGATCGGTTCGCGTCCGGACGGGGGCAGTATCCGTGTGTTCCATGACGCCGACAATCCGGAAAACGGCCATGTCGATTTCCGCGATGCGGATGGCAATGTCATCGGCACAATGGAATTTCACGATATCGAAAACGTGGTGCCGTGTTTCACGCCCGGAACCCTGATCGCCACCCCCAAAGGCGAACGCCTGGTCGAGGATCTGGCCGTGGGGGATAAAATCATCACCCGTGACAACGGGATTCAGGAAATCCGCTGGGTGGGCGAGAAGAAGCTGCATTGGCAAGACCTTGCCGTTAACCCGCATCTTATGCCGATCCTGATCAAGAAGGGGGCTTTGGGTAACGATTTGCCGGAACGCGATATGCTGGTGTCTCCAAATCACCGCATGTTGGTGGCCAATGACAAAACCTCGCTATACTTCGAGGAACGCGAAGTGCTGGCGGCGGCGAAACATCTGGTCAACAACCGCGACATCCTGCAGCAAGGAGTGATAAGCACCTCTTATCTGCACTTTATGTTCGACAATCACGAAGTGGTTTTGTCCGACGGGGCATGGACCGAAAGCTTCCAGCCCGGTGACATGGCCCTGAAATCGGTTGGCAATGCCCAGCGTAACGAGATCATGGAACTGTTCCCCGAACTGGCAACCCGCGAGGGGATCAACGCCTATCAGTCTGCACGCAAAACCCTGAAAGCCCATGAAGCACGGCTTTTGGTGCGCTAAATTGCAGACATAGCGGGGCCAACAGGCCTGAATGACAAAAGATCGGGGGATGGGGCGCCATTTCCCGATTTTTTTATTGCAATGCTTTGCCGGACGTTGAACCCTGACGGTGAAACAAACTGCAATAGGGATAGTCATGAAACCGTATTTGAAAACAACCCCGACCCGCGAAGGCTTTTTCGGCGAATATGGCGGCGCGATGTTACCGCCCCCGCTGGTGCCCCATTTCGAGGAAATCGCGGCCGCCTATGACAAGCTGTCGAAATCCGCCGATTATATGAATGACCTGCGCTATATCCGCAAACATTTCCAGGGCCGCCCGACACCGATTTCCTATCTGAAAAACCTGTCGGACATGGCCGGTGGCGCGCAAATCTATGCCAAGCGCGAGGATCTGAACCACACCGGCGCGCACAAACTGAACCACTGTATGGCCGAAGGGCTGCTGGCCAAATACATGGGCAAAACCAAACTGATCGCCGAAACCGGCGCGGGGCAACACGGCGTGGCGCTGGCCACGGCGGCGGCCTATTTCGGGCTGGAATGTGAAATCCACATGGGCGAGGTCGATATGGCCAAAGAGGCCCCGAACGTGGTGCGTATGAAACTGCTGGGGGCCACGGTGGTGCCTGTCACCTTTGGTGCGAAAACCCTGAAAGAGGCGGTGGATAGCGCATTCGGCAGCTATATGGAGCAGGCCGACAAGGCGCTGTTTGGCATTGGCTCGGTCG
>WGBJ01000444.1 GCA_015494385.1 Marinosulfonomonas sp. | reverse complement strand
TGGGTCGAGGTGATGGGACTGGCCGAACTGGGCAAATCCAACATGCCACTGGTCGAGGTGGTCGAGGGGGATCTGGGCCAGATTCTGATGCGGATGAACGACAAAACTTTGCAGGATGACGACAAGATGGAAGAAGCCATCCGTCGTGAAGTGCGTCGGTCCGTGATGGATGAAATCGGTAAAAAACCCGAGGTGACGGTGGTTATCAGCCGGTTGATTGGCTAGTGCGACATGCTCTAGCGATGGCGTAAGGCGGGGTTAACCCCGCCCTACGGCTTAGCTGTCGCGCCGATCGTCAAAGCTTTTGGCGATGAAATCGGGCATGTGGTCGCCCATGCCGACAACCTTGTTCTGGTTGCCACGGCCTTTGTTATTGCCCTTGTTCCCGCCGCGATTGCGTTCGCGCGGGGCGCGCTTTTGCTGCTCGGGTTTGGGTTGTTCCGCAGGTGTTTCCACCGCTTCTTTAACCTCGACAGGCGCTTCGGCCTTGGGCTTGCGGCTGCGACGGGTGCGTTTCGGCTTTTCGCTCGCGTCGTCCTTTGGTGCCTCGGGGGCAGGGGAGGATTTGCTTGCAAGCGGGTTTTCCAGACGCGGGATTTTATTGCCCACCAGCCGTTCAATGTCTTCCAGATTCTTTTCGTCACGCGGCGTGCAGATCATCAGCGCGGTGCCGGATTTACCGGCACGACCGGTGCGGCCAATGCGGTGAACGTAGTCTTCGGCATGGCCGGGCACATCAAAGTTGAACACATGGCTGACATCTGGAATGTCCAGCCCGCGTGCCGCAACATCCGAGGCGCAGAGAAAACGGATCGTGCCATCACGAAACCCCTGCAGCACTTCCATGCGGCGGCTTTGATCCAGATCGCCGTGGATCGGCTCGGCGTTATAGCCGTGCTTTTTCAAGGATTTGGCTACGGCATCCACATCTATTTTGCGGTTGCAGAATATGATTCCGTTTTTGCAGTTCTCGGCTTCGCCTTCGATCATCGCGCGCAACAGGGCGCGTTTTTCGCTGGCTTCGCGGCGTTTGTTTTCCGAGCGGAACATCACCACGCCCTGTTTGATATTCTCGCCGGTGGTTGCGGCGCGGGCCACTTCGATTTTGGCGGGGTTCGACAGGAAGGTGTTTGTGATCCGTTCGATTTCCGGCGCCATGGTGGCGCTGAAGAACAGCGTCTGGCGGGCAAACGGTGTCAGGGAAAAGATGCGCTCGATATCGGGGATAAAACCCATATCCAGCATCCGGTCTGCCTCGTCCACCACCATGATCTGAACGCCGGTCAGCATCAGCTTGCCGCGCTCGAAATGGTCCAGCAGACGGCCGGGGGTGGCGATCAGCACATCGACGCCACGGTCGATCAGCTTGTCCTGTTCCTTGAAGGAAACGCCGCCAATCAGCAGCGCCTTGGACAGTTTGCTGCCCACAGCGTAGTTGTCAAAGTTTTCAGCAACCTGCGCGGCCAGTTCCCGTGTGGGGGCCAGCACCAGCGAGCGTGGCATCCGCGCACGGGCGCGGCCACGGCTGAGCATGGTGATCATCGGCAGGGTGAAGCTGGCGGTTTTTCCGGTACCCGTCTGGGCAATGCCCAAAACATCACGCCCTTCAAGCGCGGGCGGAATCGCACCGGCCTGAATGGGGGTAGGGGTTTCGTAACCTGCGGCTTCGACCGCTTTTAATACTTTGGGCGATAATTTTAAATCGGCGAATTTTGTCATTGTTATCCGTGTTCTACGGCATTTCGCGCCGCATCGGTTCTGGGGGCGGGCGGCCCGGATGGCCAAAAGTTATGCACAAGCATCCCCCGAATAATGTCTGACCTACTGAAAATATGCGGCGGGGTCAATGAAGGTTCCGGATTCCGGTAAATACCGGCGCAACTGCGGCAAAACGACAAAAGCTGAATAATCGGCCATTCATTTCAACGGCTGAGATAATTCAAATTTATGAATAGCTTAGCGAAATCGCCCGGAAAGCCCAATAAGCAAAGGCGTATTTGGTCAGGGCGTTTTGCGCCAAAGGGGTATTGCGGCACAGGGCCGCAACACCTGCTAAAGCATCATTTCCTTGGTCGCGGTCAGTTTTACATCGGGATAATCGCGCACAACGCGGTCAATGTCCCATTGCAGCCGGGTCAGATAAACCGAGTCGCCATCGTTGTCTGTGGCCATATGGCCCTTGTTTTCACTCACAAACTTATCCACAGCCTCTTTTGGTCCGGCAACCCAGCGGGCGGATGTGAACTGGCTGGCCTCGAACCGCACCGGCAGATTGTATTCCTGCTCGATCCGGCTGGCCAGAACCTCGAATTGCAAGGCTCCGACAACGCCGACGATAAAGCCCGAACCGATCATCGGTTTAAACACCTTGGCCGCGCCTTCTTCGGCAAACTGCATCAGCGCCTTTTCCAGATGTTTGGCCTTCATCGGATCGCCCGCCCGCACGGTTTGCAGCAATTCGGGGGCAAAGGAGGGGATGCCGGTGACGCGCAGGGCTTCGCCTTCGGTCAGGGTGTCGCCGATGCGCAATTGCCCGTGGTTGGGGATGCCGATGATGTCGCCGGCCCATGCTTCCTCGGCCAGTTCGCGGTCGGCGGCCAGAAACAGTACGGGATTGGAGATGCTCATCACCTTTTTGCTGCGCACATGGGTCAGTTTCATGCCGCGTTTGAAATGGCCCGAGGCCAGCCGCACAAAGGCCACGCGGTCGCGGTGTTTGGCGTCCATATTGGCCTGCACCTTGAACACAAAACCGGCGACTTTCTTTTCTTCCGGCATCATCTGGCGGGGGGTGGCGGGCTGTGGCTGTGGTTCGGGGCCATAGTTGGCAATACCGTCCATCAGTTCCTTCACGCCAAACGAATTGATCGCCGAGCCAAACCAGATCGGGGTCAGCGTGCCTTCCAGCATCGCCTTGGCGTCCATCGGCGGCATCAACTCGCGCACCATTTCCACGTCTTCGCGCAGCTTTTCCAGCAACTCGGCGGGGACATGTTCGGCCAGCTTGGGGTCGTCCAGACCGTTGATCGAAACGCTTTCGGCCACCTTGTTGCGGTCGGCGCGGTCCATCAGCTCCAGACGATCGCGCAGCAGGTCGTAACAGCCGATAAAATCGCGGCCAACGCCGATGGGCCAGCTGGCGGGGGTGACATCAATCGCCAGATTTTCCTGAATCTCGTCGATGATTTCGAATGTATCGCGGCTTTCGCGGTCCATTTTGTTACAGAAGGTCAGGATCGGCAGATCGCGCAGGCGGCAGACCTCGAACAGTTTTTGCGTCTGGCTTTCGATGCCCTTGGCCCCGTCAATCACCATCACGGCGGCGTCCACTGCGGTCAGGGTGCGGTAGGTGTCCTCGGAAAAATCCGAGTGGCCGGGGGTATCGACAAGGTTGAAGCGATAATCGCCAAAATCAAACGACATGGCGGACGCGGAAACCGAGATGCCGCGTTCCTGCTCCATCTTCATATAGTCGGATCTGGTGCGGCGGGATTCACCCTTGGCGCGCACCTGTCCGGCCATCTGGATCGCGCCACCATAGAGCAGGAATTTTTCCGTCAGTGTGGTTTTACCCGCATCGGGGTGGCTGATGATCGCGAATGTGCGGCGCCGCGCGATTTCGGGCGGCAATTCGGGGCGATTTGTGCTTTGGTCCAACATGGTCCCGCGTATAGGGGCGCGGGGTTACGAGCGCAACACAAAGTGGCCCGGATCAACCTCGTCATAAAGTGACGGGCCCGGTTCGTAATCCAGCGGGAAAATCGGCGAGGGGATCGGTTTGAAGTTCAGGTCTGCCTCGACCTTGCGGCGGCGCGGGTCGGCCACGGGCACGGCGGACAGCAGGCTTCGGGTGTATTCGTGCTGCGGGTTTTCAAACACGGCAGCGCGCGGGCCGATTTCAACGATCCGACCCAGATACATTACGGCGGTGCGGTGGCTGACCCGTTCGACCACGGCCATATCGTGGCTGATGAACAGGAAGGAAATGCCAAGGTCGGCTTGCAATTCCATCATCAGGTTCAGCACCTGCGCCTGCACGGTCACATCCAGCGCCGATACGGATTCATCCGCGATAATCAGTTTTGGGTTCAGGGCCAAAGCCCGCGCAATCGCCACCCGTTGGCGTTGCCCGCCGGACAGTTCGTGCGGATAGCGGCGCATGAATTCACGCGGCAGTTCCACGCGGTCAAACAGGTTGGCCACGCGGTCATGCAGTTCCGAGCCTTTGTGAATACCGTAATTGATCAGCGGCTCGGCCACCTGATCGGACAGGCGCATTTGTGGGTTCAGCGAGGCAAACGGGTCTTGAAACACCATCTGCATATGCCGCCGCGCCTCGCGCAGTTCGCGGTTGTCCATTTGCAAGACATCCTGCCCGTTCAGCAGAACCTGACCGGATTGCGGCGTGTTCAGCCGCAGGATCGAGCGGCCGCAGGATGATTTCCCGCACCCGGATTCGCCCACCAGCGACAGGGTTTCCCCGACATTCAGGGAAAAGGAAACATCCTCGACCGCATGAACATTGGAAATGGTGCGCCGCAGCAAACCGCCCTTGACGGGAAAACGCTGCACAAGGTTTTTAACGTCCAAAAGCAGCTCGTCTGTTGCGACGATGGGCTCGCCCGCATGGGGGTTTTCCTCGCCCAGAATGCGCATCCGTTCGGGGGCGGCTTTGCCACGCATTTCGCCCAGTTTGGGGACGGCGGACAGAAGAGCCTTGGTGTAATCCTCTTGCGGGTTCTCAAAAATGTCTGTGACGGTGCCTTCTTCGACCATATTGCCGCGGAACATCACCACCACGCGGTCGGCCATTTGCGCCACCACCGCCATATCGTGGGTAATGAACAGAACGGCAGTGCCGGTTTCGCGTTTCAACCGGTCGATCAGCGCCAGAATTTCGGCCTGAATGGTCACATCCAGCGCGGTTGTGGGCTCATCCGCAATCAGCACGCGTGGCTCGCAGGCCAGCGCCATGGCGATCACCACCCGTTGGCGCATACCACCGGACAATTCGTGCGGGTATTGTTTCAGGCGGCGTTCGGGTTCGGGGATACGCACGCGGCGCATCAGTTCCAGTGCGTGGGCGGCGGCCTGTTTTTTCGACATGCCCTTGTGAACGCGAAGGCCCTCGGTCAGTTGCCGTTCGATGGTGAACACGGGGTTCAGCGATGTCATCGGTTCCTGAAAGATCATGCCGATTTCATTGCCGCGAATGGTGCGCATCAGATCGTTTTCCGCGTGCGCCAGATCAATCGCACCCTTGCCATCACCGTGATCACGCCGGTCAAACATGATCCGGCCATTGGTGATTTTGCCACCGCCGAATTCCACCAGTCGCATCAGGGATAGCGAGGAAACAGATTTGCCCGAGCCGGATTCGCCCACCACACATACCGTTTCGCCGGGGTTGATGCTGAAGGTGATATCCTCGACCCCTACAACGGGGCCGTCCTTGGTAGAAAATTCGACCCGAAGGTTCTCGATGGAAACAAGTGGGGTGGTTTCGGTGGTTTCGTCAAACATCAGTCAGGCAGCCCAGTGTGGTTGTGAGTTGCACGACAGTAGCGCGGAATG
>WGBJ01000443.1 GCA_015494385.1 Marinosulfonomonas sp. | reverse complement strand
ATGGTCACCAGCCGTGCGGGCAGGCCTGTGCGGGCAAGAACGGGTTTCAGCCCTTTGCGCGCCCAGATCAGGAACCCGACAGAACCTGCTGATACTGCAACCGTAATCGGGTTGGTCTGGGAGATGTTGCGGATCAAGGAACCGCCAAGGGTGATCAGATCGCTGCCGCCGGCCTTGATCCCGAACAGGTGCTTGATCTGGCTGGTGGCAATCAGGATAATAGCGCCGGCCATGAAACCGGCAATTACCGGATGGCTAAGGAAATTGGCCAGAAACCCCAGCCGCAGCACCCCCATCAGCAGCAGAATCAGCCCCGACATAAACGCCAGCACAATCGCGGCGGCGGCGTATTCCGCCGTGCCCGATAAAGCCATCTGCCCCACCGCCGTGGCCGTCATCAGCGAAATAATCGC
This sequence comes from Marinosulfonomonas sp., assembly GCA_015494385.1. GTDB lineage: Bacteria > Pseudomonadota > Alphaproteobacteria > Rhodobacterales > Rhodobacteraceae > Profundibacter. The sequence continues at coordinate 21,115 of WGBJ01000443.1, read as the reverse complement.
CACCGGCCCCACCGCCAGAACACGACTGGTGCCGAACACCGCATAGGCGATCAGCGGCAGGATGGACGCATACAGCCCCATTTCCGGCGGCAATCCGGCCAGCAGGGCATAGGCAAGCGATTGCGGGATCAGCATGATGGTGACGATCACTGCCGCCACACCGTCGCCGGTCAAATCATCGCGGGAATATTGGCTGCCCCAGTCCAGAATAGGCAGGTAGCGGCGCAAGGGCGCTGGGATCGACAGGCGGTTCATCGGGTCAATCGACGTGGATAAGGGCGGACATATCGTAACCCGCCGCAGCCGTGGCCGCCAGAATATCGGCATCCTCCATTTCGCCCAGCATCATCAGCGACCAGATGACCGTGCAGCGGGTGCCGGTGCGGCAATAAGCAAACACGGGCTTTGGCGCATTTTCAAGCGCCTTGCGGGTCTGGATGGCGTGGGGCATCGCGGCGCGGCCCGATACGGCGGGGATGTGGAAAACCTCGAACCCGATCTTGCGGGCGGCAGCCTCGATATCGGCTATGTCGGCCTGCCCTGTTTCCTCGCCATCGGGCCGGTTGCAGATCAGGGTGCGGTACCCCGCATCCCAAATGGCCGGTAGATCCTCGACCGTGATTTGCGGGCTGACCGCAAAATCATCCGAAAGACGCCGTATTTCCATGCTTGTTCTATCCCTTTCAGAGTGGCAGTCCGATGTTTTCCCGAACTTGTTGCCTGTTCATAGTTTATTTATCGGCACCTTTAAATAGACGTTCCCGTCGGTATCGGGTTCCGGCATGTTTCCGGCCCGCATATTGACCTGAATGGACGGGATAATCAGCCGCGGCATGCCAAGCGTCGCATCGCGTGCCTCGCGCATTTTCACGAATTCCTCGCGGGTTGTGCCGCCGCCGAAATGGATGTTTTCGGCCTTTTGCGCCGCCACTGTGGTTTCATACTGCACCTCGCGGCCACCGGGGCCGTAATCGTGGCACATCATCAGGCGGGTTTCGTCCGGCAGGGACAGGATTTTCTGCACGGAATCATAGAGTTGCCCCGCATCCCCGCCCGGGAAATCGGCCCGCGCCGAACCGGCATCGGGCATGAACAGCGTGTCGCCAACAAAGGCGGTATTGCCAATCACATGGGTCATGCAGGCAGGCGTGTGGCCCGGTGTGTGCATCACGAATGCAGGCATGGTGCCGATGGTATAGGTGTCGCCCTCGCGAAACAGGATGTCGAACTGGCTGCCGTCGCGCTGAAACTCGGTGCCCTCGTTGAACACTTTGCCGAATACGTCCTGCACCACGGTGATATTATCCCCGATCGAGATTTTCCCGCCCAGTTTTTCCTGAATATAGGGCGCAGCCGACAGGTGGTCGGCGTGAACATGGGTTTCGATCTGGAGTTCCAGTTTCAACCCGTTGTCCTGAATGAATTTGATAATCCTGTCCGCATGTTCATACCCCGTGCGTCCGGCGGCATAGTCCAGATCCAGAACGGAATCGACCACCGCGCAGGCCTCCGAATTCGGGTCCCTCACCACATAGGAAAAGGTGTTGCTGTCCTCGTCGAAAAACGGCGTGACCTCGGGGGTGACGTCCATGTTTACGGGGTAATCCGTGTCGTTGGCAGTGTCTTTCATAACAGGCTCCTTTGCGGATGGGCATTCATATTCCATTTAGTGAATATAAGCAAGCTCACCGCCGGATCAACACCTGCAGGTCTGCGACATTTGTGCCTGTGGCACCGGTCATTAGCAGATCGCCTGCCGCCTGCAGTGCGTGATAGCTGTCGTTATTGGCCAGCATATCCCCGGGTGAAACACCCGCGTCGCGCATCCGCTTCAGGGTGCCGCCATCGACAATCCCGCCCGCCGCGTCACATGGCCCGTCGCGCCCGTCGGTGCCGCCGGACAGGAACACCCAATCATCGCCCCAGCCCTGTTGTTCGGCCAGCAATGCCACCCGCAGCGCCAGTTCCTGATTGCGCCCGCCAAGGCCTGTGCCGGTCAGCTTGACGGTGGTTTCGCCGCCGAACAGGGTGACGCCTGTGCCGGATTTCATAATAATTTCTGCCGCTTGGGCTACATCTCCGGCTAGCGGATCAGGATAGATGGTTGCCGCCCTCGCTGCCTGTTTCATCGCCGTCACGCTGATCGGGTTTGATCCGACCAGTTGGTTTTCTGCCTGTGGCAAAGGCGGCAACTCGGGCGCTGGTGCTGACAAATGTGCCCGCACCGAAGCGGGCAGATCCTCCCACACCGCATAGGATTTCAGCAGATCCACCGCCTGTTCCCGCGTGCCCACCGGTGCCACCGTTGGCCCGCTGGCAATCAGGCGCAGGTCATCTCCCACCACATCCGACAGGATCAGCGCCCGCACCTGTGCCGGTGCGGCCATTCGCAACAATCCGCCGCCTTTCAGGTCGGAAATCTGCTGCCGGATCAGGTTCATTTCGCCAATTTCAGCCCCGCAAGACAGCAACAGACGGTTCACCTCGGCTTTATCCTGCAATGTGATCCCCTCGGGCGGCGCAGGCATCAGGGCCGAACCTCCGCCACTGATCAGCGCCAGCACCTGATCGCCCTGCTCCAACGATTGCAGATTTGTGATCACATATTGCGCAGCCCTGGCCCCACCATCATCGGGAATAGGGTGCCCTGCGGCGAATACGTCTGCATAATCAACATCTTTGGCATTTTCATAGTTTGTGATCACAATCACTTCTGCCCCTGACACATGCGCCATCGAAGCCTGCGCCATCCGCATCGCGGCCTTGCCCACAGCCAGAACCAGCAGCTTGCCGGATGCGGTAACAGGTTTGGCCTTCAACGCCCGATCCACCGCCTGATAGGGGGCCGCCGCTGCCACACCGGCGCGGAAAATCTCTAACGCCCTGTCCCGCATCACCCCGCCCATTGCTGATAGACCGCCCCGACTTCGGCACGGATGATTCCGGCGATCTGTTCGCAATCGGACAGGCTGAAGGTCAGCGGCAGGCGCATGTCCAGTATCCCTTTCAATACGCGATCGGACTCCGGCAGGCTCTGCTTTGGGGCATAGCGCCAACTGTCATAGCGCGAGGTAAAGCCGCTGGGCTCGGCCCCGCCAAACCATTTCAATTCCACGCCCCGCGCAGCACAACGCTGCAACACCGCGTCGATCTGGTCATCCGCCCAGTCAAGCAACAGGAACTGGATCGAGGAGCCAACGTATTCCTCTTCCTTGGGCCGCTCTATCACAGTCAGCCCCGATGTGCCTTGCAGCCCCTTTTCAACCACGCGGTAGCGGTCATTCCACGCCGTCACCTGCCGGTCCAGTGCCCGCAATTGTGGCCGCAGGATCGCCGCACGCAAATTGTCCATCCGCCCCGATATATTGGGCACCTCGTAACGCAGGTTTTCAAAGGCTTCGGCCGGCGGTCCCGCAAGGTGGCGTTCAAACAACATATAGCTGCCCGACAACATCACCGCGCGGGCCATCAGGGTGGCGTCATCCGACACCAACAAACCGCCCTCGCCCGAATTCATATGCTTGTAGGTTTGGGTGGAGTAAGCCGCCATCACCCCGTGCCGCCCCGACAGCACCCCGCGCCAGCGCGCGCCCATGGTATGGGCGCAATCCTCGATCACCTGCACACCGGCGCTATCGCAAATCCGCATCAATGCGTCCATGTCGCAGATATGACCGCGCATGTGGCTGAGCAGCAGAACCTTTGCCCCGCTGTCGGCAATTTTCCCTTCCAGATCAGATAGATCTATGGTTAACGCATCGGTCACACCAACGAACACCGGCACCGCACCAAGGCTGGCAATCGCGCCGGGAACAGGGGCCAATGTAAAGGCATTGGTCAGCACCTTGTCACCCGCGATCACACCCACAGCCCGCAGCGCCGTGGAAATCGCATAGCCGCCCGAAGCCACCGCCAGCGCGTATTTCGACCCCATATAGGTGGCAAATTCCTGCTCCAGCAGCGCGGTTTCACCCGCCTCGCCCTCGGCCACGTTGTAGCGGTGCAAACGCCCGTGACGCAGCACGTTCAGCGCGGCCTCGATCCCCTCGTCCGGGATCGGTTCCTGCTGGGTGAAATTGCCGGTGAATTTGTCGCTCATATTGGCCTCGTGATGTGGATTTGGTGACATTGCGGGGAATTGCAGGGAAGGTCAAGGCAGTGAAAAAATGAACCATAAAATACGGGGTAAAGCTTTGTTTTTACGACTGAAAACATATCCATTAAACCGGTTTAATGGATATGTTTCGCAACAAAGACCATAGCATCATTCCCCCAACCGATCTATGCCAGCAAACCCTCGACCACCCCGAACAAATCATCGTAATGATCCAGCAACGCTTCGGGCTGCAAATCTGCCACATCCCGCCCCGTCGGCCCGAACGTCACCAGCACCGAAGGCACCCCCGCCGCCCGCGCGGTTTCGCGGTCTGTCACCGTATCGCCAATCAGCACTGAACGCGCCACATTGCCACCGGCCCTTTGAACCGTTTCCACATAAGGCGCCGGATCGGGCTTGCGCACCGGCAGGGTATCGGCCCCGATCAGCGCGCCAAACATATCGCGCATACCCAACCGCCGCATCAGATCCTCGGCCAGTCCTTCGGGTTTGTTTGTGCATATCCCGACGCGATAATCGGCATCCAGCAGGCGTTGCACCGCCTGAACCGCGCCGTCATAAACCCGCGTGTGCCTATCGATACTCGCCCCGTAATACCCGATAAGCGGCTGAAACTGCTCCTCAATCCGTGCTTCGATATCGTCCACACCCAGCCGCTCGAACCCCAGCCGCAGCATGGCCCGCCCACCGGCAAAGGCCGTGGCCTGATCGGCCTGCATATCCAGCATTGCCCCGTGCCCCAGCGCCTCAAAGCAGGCATTGGCCGCCATAATCAGATCACCGCTGGTGTCTGCCAATGTCCCGTCCAGATCAAAGATAACCGTTTTCATATCCCACCCCCGGCGCCCCTCTTGGCGAAGGCCTGCCTGCTGTTGTAATAATGCGTAAACACAAGTGACTTGCCCCCACGCCTATAAGCGATAATACGGGCGACAACAAAACGAAAAGAGCAGAGCAACATGGCAACAGCATTAATCGTTCTGGCCGCGGGTCAGGGAACACGGATGAATTCGGACCTGCCCAAGGTGCTGCACCCGCTGGGCGGCGTGCCGCTGGTGGTGCATGCGATGGCTTCGGGCAGTGCGGTTTCGCCGGAAAAAACCGTGGTGATCGCGGGGCACAAGGCCGAACTGGTTGAACCTGCCGTGCTGGCTTATGATCCTGACGCCACCATCGTGCGCCAGACCGAGCAACTGGGAACTGGCCACGCCGTATTGCAGGCCGCCGGGGCGCTGGACGGGTTTGACGGGGATGCCATTGTGGTATTCGGCGACACCCCCTTCGTTTCCCCCGAAACAATCGCCAAAATGGCCAAGGCCCGCACAGACGGCAGCGATATTGTCATGCTGGGGTTTCAGGCCGCCGACCCGGGCCGTTATGGCCGCATGGTGGTGCGCGACGGGCAATTCGAACGGATTGTCGAGGCCAAGGACGCCAGCCCAGAAGAGCTGGCCATCACCCTGTGCAATGGCGGGCTGGTGGCTGCGGATGCCGCCACGCTGTTCGATCTGCTGAAAACCATCGGTAATGACAACGCCAGTGGTGAATATTACCTGACCGACATCATCGCTGCCGGACGTGACCGCGGGCTAAGCGCCAGCGTTGTCACCTGTGACGAAGCCGAAACCCTTGGCATCAACACCCGCGCCGAACTGGCCCGTGCCGAGGCGCTGTTTCAGACCCGAAAACGTGCCGAGGCACTGGAAAACGGTGTCACCCTGATTGCCCCCGACACGGTGTTCTTTGCCTTTGACACGGTGATCGGCCGCGATGCGGTGATTGAACCCAATGTGGTGTTCGGCCCCGATGTGACCGTTGAATCCGGCGCCACCATCCGCGCCTTTTCCCACCTTGAGGGCTGCCATGTATCCCGCGATGCCATCGTTGGCCCCTATGCCCGCCTGCGCCCCGGTGCCGAACTGGCCGAAGGCGCCAAGGTTGGCAATTTCGTCGAGGTCAAGAACGCGATGATCCATGAAGGGGCCAAGGTGAACCATCTGTCCTATATCGGCGACGCCAGCATTGGCGCGCGCAGCAATATCGGCGCGGGCACCATCACCTGTAACTATGACGGCTTTATGAAGCACCACACCGAAATCGGCGAAGGGGCCTTCATCGGCTCGAACACCATGCTGGTTGCGCCGGTAACGGTGGGGAACGAAGCGATGACCGCCACCGGATCGGTGATCAATAAAACCGTACCGGATGGTGCGCTGGCCCTTGCCCGCGCGCGGCAGGAAACCAAACCGGGCATGGCCCGCAAACTGTTTGAAAAGCTCAAGGCCGCCAAGGCCAAGCGCGACAAAGGGGCGTAAATTATGTGTGGTATAGTTGGTGTTTTGGGTGATCACGAGGCCGCCCCTTTACTTGTCGAGGCTCTGAAACGGCTGGAATATCGCGGCTATGACAGCGCTGGCATTGCCACCATTCATGATGGCAAACTGGACCGCCGCCGCGCGGTAGGCAAACTGGTTAACCTGTCCGATCTGCTGGTGCATGACCCGCTGGCTGGCAAGGCGGGTATCGGCCACACCCGCTGGGCCACCCACGGCGCCCCCACCACCGGCAACGCGCATCCCCACAGGGCCGGACCTGTGGCTGTGGTCCACAACGGCATCATCGAAAATTTCCGCGAGTTGCGCGAGGAAATGGCTGGCGAGGGCATCGAATTTCAAACCGAAACCGATACCGAAACCGTCGCCCTTCTGACCCACCACTATATCGAACAGGGCAACAGCCCGCGCGAGGCCGTGCAAAAAACCCTGTCGCGTCTGGACGGGGCGTTCGCGCTGTGTTTCCTGTTTGATGGCGAGGACGACCTGCTGATCGCCGCCCGCAAAGGCTCGCCATTGGCGATTGGCCACGGGGATGGTGAAATGTATGTCGGTTCGGACGCGATTGCACTGGCACCGATGACCAACCGCATCAACTATCTGGAAGAAGGCGACTGGGCTGTCATCACCCGCAACAGCGTGGAAATCCGCGATGCTGACGGCCAGCAGGTTTACCGCCCGATCAAGACCGTGAATATCGACAGCACGCGGATTGAAAAAGGCGGGCACAAGCATTTCATGGCCAAGGAAATCGCCGAACAGCCCACCGTTCTGGGCGAAGCGATTGAACATTACATCACCGCCGATGGCAACGCCATCACCCTGCCCGATGGTGGCATTGATTTCACCCAGTTTGACCGCATCACCATGGTCGCCTGCGGCACCGCCTATCTGGCCTGTCTGACCGCGAAATACTGGTTCGAACAGGTCGCCCGCCTGCCCGTCGAAGTGGATGTTGCCAGCGAATTCCGCTACCGCGAACCACCCATTCCGGCCCGCACGCTGGCGCTGTTTGTCAGCCAATCTGGCGAAACGGCCGACACATTGGCCGCTCTGCGCTACTGTCAGGGCAAGGCCGATATGATCGTTTCCGTGGTCAATGTGCCGGAATCCTCGATCGCGCGGGAAAGCGATCTGGCCTTGCCAATCCTTGCCGGCACCGAAATCGGCGTGGCCTCGACCAAGGCCTTCACCTGCCAACTGGCCGTAATGGCCGCGCTGGCGCTAAAGGCCGCGTCGGACAAGGGCGCGCTGGATGATGCAACCCTTGCCACCCACCTTGCCACCCTGCGCACCCTGCCCGGCTTGTTAAGCCTTGCGATCAACACCGGACCCGAGGTCAAAGCCATTTCCCGCAAGCTGGCCGAAGCGCAGGATGTGCTGTTTCTGGGTCGTGGCGCAATGTTCCCGCTGGCGCTGGAAGGCGCGCTGAAACTGAAAGAAATCAGTTATATACACGCCGAAGGCTATGCCTCGGGCGAATTGAAACACGGCCCTATCGCGCTGATCGACAAATCCATGCCCGTGGTGGTGATGGCCCCGCGCGATGCGCTGTTCGACAAAACCGTTTCCAACATGCAAGAGGTGATGGCGCGCGGCGGCAAGGTGCTGCTGATCTCGGACTCCGCAGGGATAAAGGAAGCGGGTGAAGGCGCATGGGAAACTCTTGCCATGCCGCAGGTTGACCCGCTGTTTGCGCCGATCCTATACGCGGTTCCGGCCCAGATGCTGGCCTATCACACAGCGATTGCCAAAGGCACCGATGTGGACCAGCCGCGCAATCTGGCAAAATCGGTGACGGTGGAATGACACCTGATACAGCCATTGCCGCGCTGAAAACCCACACCGTTCCCGGCAAGGCGCTGCAAATGGCCGCCTACCATAAATCCAGCCGCCCGTTTCTGGGCGTGGCCAATCCCGCCATTGACGAAGAGGTCAGAATATGGCGCACCGATCTGGATGTGGCGGGCCGCGTGCAACTGGCCGATGGGCTGTGGCAAAGCAACATCCATGAGGCCCGCATCGCCGCCACCAAACTGCTGACTCAGGCCCGCATTCAGGATGATGATGCCGTTTGGGAACTGATCAAATCATGGGTGCCCGATTTTGACGGCTGGGCGCTGGCCGATCATGCCTGCATGGCGGGGCGCAAACGGCTTCAGGCCGACCCCGCGCGTGTTGACGAAGTGGAACTCTGGACCACCTCCCCCCACATGTGGACCCGCCGCGCCGCATTGGTCATCACCCTGCCCTGGACCCGCCAGAACCACCCCAAACCCGCCGATCTGGCGATCCGCGACCGCGTGCTGGGCTGGGCCGCCGGCTATGTTGATGACAAGGACTGGTTCATCCAGAAAGCCATCGCATGGTGGCTGCGCGATCTGTCCAAACACGATGCCGACCGCACCCGCGCCTTTCTGGATCAATACGGCGAACGGATGAAACCCTTTGCCCGCAAAGAGGCCGCAAAACATCTGTAACGCCACGCCCAAAATCTTTTAAAGATTTTGGATAAGGATTTTTGAAAAATCCTTACCTGCGCCCGCGCAACTCCCGCCGCATGATCTTGCCGGTCGCCGTCATCGGCAGGCTCTCCACCCGCTCGATCATCCGTGGCGCCACATGCGGGCTGACCTTTTCGCGCACACGCGCAATCAGGGCCGCTTCCAGCCCCTCCCACTGCGCCCCGTCCCGCAGCACGACAAAGCCTTTCACCACCTCGGTGCGCATCGCGTCCGGCACCCCGATCACCGCCGCCATCACCACATCCGGATGACCGCCCAGACAGTTTTCAATCTCGCTTGGCCCAATCCGGTATCCGGCCGAGGTGATCACATCGTCATCCCGACTGGCAAAGCGGAAATAGCCATCTGCATCCCGCACCCCCAGATCACCGGTGCGCATCCAGTCGCCGGTGAATTTCGCCGCCGTCGCCTCGGGTTTGTTCCAGTACCGCAGAAACATCACCGGATCAGGCCGGCGCACCGCGATTTCGCCCATCTCGCCCGCTGGCACCTCTTGCCCGCCCGCATCAATCACCGCCACTTCATGCCCCGGCACGGCCGGCCCCATGAACCCCGCCTTCTGATGCCCGCCACCGCCTTGGCTGGAAATCACCAGATTACATTCCGTCTGGCCGTAAATTTCATTGATATGACACCCCAGCGCCTCCTGCGCCCAGGCCAGCAACGGCGCGCCCAGACTTTCGCCGCCTGACGAAACCGAGCGTATATCCACCCCCTCCGGCACTTCCACCTGCTGCATCAGTTTCAGCGCGGTGGGCGGCAGGAACAGGTTGCGCATGTGGTGGCGGATGATCAGTTGATAGGCCTCGTCGGGATCAAACTTGCGCATCCTGCGACTGATCAGCGGCACCCCGTAATGCAGGCACGGCAGCGCCATATTCAGCAGCCCGCCAACCCAGGCCCAATCGGCAGGGGTCCAGCCGCAATCGCCTTTTTGCGGAAAGAATTCATGGTGCACCTCGATCCCCGGCAGATGCCCCAGCAGCACCCGATGCCCGTGCAACACCCCCTTGGGCGGGCCGGTGGTGCCGGATGTGTAGACCAGCAAAGCGGGGTCATCAGGTGTGGTGGAAACAGGGGTGAAATCGGCCGATCCGGCAGCAATTTCCCCGTGGAAATCCCGCACAGGCGACGTGGCCGGATCAATCGAGTAAACCTCGGCCAGCTCTGGCAAATCCCCCCGCAGCGCCATCACCTTTTGCAGGTTCGCCCCGTCCGTCACCACCACCCGTGCACCGCTATCCGACAAGCGATAGGATAACGCCTCCTCGCCAAACAGGGTAAACAACGGCAGCGCAATCGCCCCCAGCTTATAGGCGGCGAAATGGGTGATCAGCACCTCCGGCCCCTGCTGAAGCAGGATCGCCACCCGATCGCCCAGCCCCACACCCCGCGCGGCAAAAGCATTGGCCAGCGCGTTCGAGGCGGCCTCGAGCATGCCGTAGGTCCAGACCTGCTGCCCCCCGTCCGCCGCCAGATGGGTCAGCGCCACACGATCAGGCCCGGACATGGCCCAGGCGGTGCAACACCCCTGTGCAATGTTATATGCCGCGGGTAAATCCCAACGGAAATTCCGCCGCATCACAGCCCAGTCCGCATCGGGTGTTATGAACCGCCGCGCCTGCATTTATTCAGTGTAAACAATCAGTTCCGGCAGACCCGTCAAGGGTGCCCCCAACAGGCGCAACGCGGCCAGTGACACGCGGCTGCCAGCGGTTCTCGCCCCGTCAATCGGGATCAGATCAACCGCCACGGATTTGCCCGTGGCCGGATACTCCACCCGCCCTTTACCGGCCTTGCTGACCAATGGCGTCTTGATCCAGAACCCCGCCTCGGCCGGATTGCCCAGGGACGCGATCGTTGTGCCCAGCTTGCGCGCCCCGCCATCTGATGCCTCGGCCACCGCTTCGGCCCGCTGCTCGGGCGTGGTGGTGTCAAACTGCTCGGCTGTGTGCGCCGTGGCCGCCGGTTTGGCGGCAACGCCGGCAGGCCGTGCCGCCGGACGTGAACCGGAATCGCTTTCAACCTTGGCCGGCTCTTCTGGTTTGGGCTTGAACAGCCCGCCCTGACTGAAATTTTCATCACATCCGGCCAAAATAAGACCGGCCAAAACAACTACACTGGTTTTAACTATAATTTTCATAATCCCAGATTAGGACGGATCAGCCTGCGGTTCAATGCCTCACCATTTGGTGACACCCCTTGCCGCTGCCCCCGTAGACGCATAGACAGGTTGCATGGAACATGCCCTGATCGACCCTTTCAATCGCGCCGTTACCTACCTGCGCGTTTCCGTCACCGACCGCTGCGATTTCCGCTGTGTCTATTGCATGTCCGAGAACATGAAATTCCTGCCGAAAAAGGAACTTCTGACGCTCGAGGAACTGGACCGCATGTGTTCGGCCTTTATCGGCCTCGGGGTGGAGAAACTGCGCATCACTGGCGGCGAACCTTTGGTGCGGCGCGGGATCATGACATTTTTCAGGGCGATGAAACGGCATCTGGACTCGGGCGCGTTGAAAGAGCTGACCGTCACCACCAACGGCTCGCAACTGGAAAAATACGCCGAAGAACTGGTGGCCTGCGGGGTCAAGCGGGTCAATGTATCGCTGGACACGCTGGACGAGGAAAAATTCGCCGAAATAACCCGCTGGGGCCGCCTGCCACAGGTTCTGCGCGGGATCGAGGCCGCACAGGCGGCCGGTTTGCGTGTGAAACTGAACGCCGTGGCCGTGAAAGGCTTTAACGAGGACGAGTTGTTCACCCTGCAAGACTGGTGCGCCAGCAAGGGGCTCGATCTGACCTTTATCGAAGTCATGCCAATGGGCGATGACATGGGCGAGGCAAACCGGCTGGGGCAATACTGGTCGCTGCAAGATCTGCGCGACACGCTGGAAACACGCTTCACCACAACCGATCTGTCGGAAACCACCGGCGGGCCGGCGCGATACATCCGGTTGAACGAAACGGGTCAGAAAATCGGCTTTATCACCCCGCTGTCGCATAATTTCTGCGAAAGCTGCAACCGCGTGCGCATCACCTGCACCGGCGAAATCTATACCTGTCTGGGTCAAGAGGGCCACATGGACCTGCGCCCTGCCCTGCGCGACAACCCCGAGGATGACGCCCCGCTGGTCGCCGCGATCCACAAGGCGATCGGCACCAAACCCAAGGGCCATGATTTCGACTATTCCCGCCAAAAGGCCGACGGACAAATGACCCGCCACATGAGCCACACGGGCGGATAACCCCCGCCCCTTTTTCTTTTCCAAAATACCTTCGCCGAAGGCAAAAGGCGAGCCCCTGCCAAGGGGCGAGCCTTGGGGCGACGCCGTCAGGCGGCGCAACCCCTGCTGTCAATCGCGCCCGTAACGGGACACGAAATTGCGCAAGATCAACTCGGGCGCAAACACATCCGCCTCCCGACACATCTGCACCAGCTTTTCGGCATCTTCGGGCGCAAAATACCCCCGATGTTTGTATATCCCGATCCGCACTTCAAACCCGGCCGCGTCCGCTTCGGGGTGGAACTGGGTGGCGTAAACATTCTGCCCATAACGCACCATCTGATAGGGGCAGGTCGGTGACGAGACCAGATGCGCGCACCCCTCGGGCAACCGCTGCATCGCTTCCTTGTGGCCAACAAAAGCAGTGAACCGCTCCGGCACACCTTCCAGCAAAGCATCCGCCTGACCCGCCTCTGTCAGGGCGCAGTCCGAGGTGCCCACCTCTTCGGAATAGTTTTCCTTGCTGACCACATTGCCCAGATATTCGCCCAGCACTCCTATGCCGTAACAGCACCCCAGAAACGGCTCGTCCTGTTCGCATATCTGCGGCATCAGCCCCAGCACCTCGGCCTCGATCCGGGCTTCAACGGGTGTTTTCTTCTCGGGCGGATCCGAAACGCACCCCGGACCGCCACCCACGATCACACCGGAATACGCTGACAGATCAAGGCCTTGCGGAATATCCTCGCAATCCAGCCGGATGCGGTGAACATCCTGTGGCGTCAGGCCTCCCTTATCCAGAAAGGCCTGAAATTCATCATCCGCCGCCTCGGTCTCGGGGCGCAGTTGCAGGATCAGAAAAGGTTTCATCGCTGCCCTATTTTGCCGGCATCCGGCTTTCCACCATCTCGGCATACCAGCTGCAACCGGCCGGAATGACCTCGTCGTTGAAGTTGTATTCGGGGTGATGCACCATCGCGGTGTCGCCGTTGCCAACCAGAATATAGGCGCCGGGACGGGATTCCAGCATATAGGCGAAATCCTCGCCGCCCATCACCAGCGGGGCATCCGCACAACTGCCCGCAACACTGGCCGCTGCTTCGGCCGCATAGCCGGTTTCAACATCGCTGTTCACCATCGCCGGATAGCCACGGTCATAATTCACGGTGGCCGTCGCGCCGTAAGCCTCGGCAGTGGCGCTCGCAAGTTTCTTTAACCGCTCCTCGGCCAGATCGCGGATTTCAGGGGTCAGGGTGCGCACAGTGCCCTTCAGCAAAACATGCTGCGGAATCACATTGAAGGCCTTGCTTTCGGTTTCAAAGCTGGTGACGGACACAACGGCGTTTTCCACCGGATCAACGTTGCGCGATACAATCGTTTGCAGTGCCAGAACGATGTGGCTGGCCACCACGGTGGTATCAATCACCGTATGCGGCATCGCCCCATGACCGCCTTTGCCTTCAACCGCAATTTCGAACTGGTCGGTCGCGGCAAAGAAGGGGCCGGAGCGGATCGAGAAGCTGCCCACCTCGGCCTGCGGCATGTTGTGCATGCCGTATACTTCCTGAATGTTCCAGCGATCCATCATGCCGTCATCGACCATTTCCTTGCCACCGCCGCCGCCTTCTTCGGCGGGCTGGAAAATCATCACGGCGGTGCCGTCAAAATTGCGGGTTTCAGCCAGATATTTCGCCGCCCCCAGCAGCATTGCGGTGTGGCCATCGTGGCCGCAGGCGTGCATCACGCCCTCGTTCTTGCTGGCATAATCCAGACCTGTCGCTTCCAGAATTGGCAGCGCATCGAAATCCGCCCGAAGACCAATCACCTTGCCGGATGTATCACTCTTGCCTTTGATCACGGCCACAACGCCGGTGCGGCCAATGCCGCCGACCACTTCGTCACAGCCGAATTCCTTCAGCTTTTCGGTGATAAAGGCGGATGTTTTGGGCGTATCAAACAGCAATTCGGGGTTTTCGTGCAGGTGGCGGCGCCAGCCGGTGATTTCGTCTTGCAGATCGGCGAAACGGTTTTTGATGGGCATCGTTCTAGTCCTCGCTTAGATAGTCAACCAGACGGTGCATGAATTGCTCGCCCGCCTCTAACTGACTGATTTCAATGAATTCATTTTGCTGGTGGGCCTGTGCAATATCGCCCGGGCCACAGATGATGGCGGAATGGCCGCGTTCCTGGAACTGGCCGGCCTCGGTGCCGTAAGACACCACATTGGTGGAATTGTCGCCGGTCAATCGGCGCACCAGCGCCTCGGCGGCGCCATCCTTTTCGGGTTTCAGACCGGGCACGCCTTTGGTCACACGGGTTTCGATCCATGCCTCGGGGCGGATCGCTTTCATACCGGCTTCGACCTCGGCCACTTTGTCCAGATAGGCCTTGGTCCAATACTCGAAACTGTCGCCCGGCACGCAGCGGATAAAAAGACCGAATTCGCAATCCTTGGCGGTAATGTTGTTTGCGGTGCCGCCATGCACAATCCCCACATGCAGCGTGGTATAGGGCGGCACGAAATCGGCGGCCTCGGGCGGAATAGGCGCAGCCGCGTTAATGGCGTTCATCTGGTTGGCCCAGTCAATCAGCTTGGCCGCTTCCATCACCGCCGAAACCCCTGTGTGGATCAGCGAGGAATGCACCTCGAAACCATGCACATGGGTGCGGATGCCGAAGGCGCCTTTGTGGCCGCTGACCGCTTTCATCATCGAAGGCTCGCCAATCACCGCGGCAGATGCGCGTGGCATGTGTTCGGCCATTGCGTCGATCATATCGGGCGCCCCGACACAGCCGACTTCCTCGTCATATGACAAAGCAATCTGGATTGGTCGCTTGATGCCGCGCTCCAGTGCCAAAGGCACCGCCGCCAGCGCCAGCGCGTCAAAGCCTTTCATGTCACAGGTGCCGCGCCCGTATAGTTTGCCGTCTTTTTCAACCACGGTGAAAGGGTCTGTATCCCAATCCTGCCCTTCCACCGGCACCACATCGGTATGGCCCGACAGGATCACCCCGCCCTCGACCTCGGGGCCGACATTGGCATAGAGGTTCGCCTTGGTCCCTTCGGCATTGTAAACACGGTGCGATTTAACGCCGTGGCTGGCCAGATATTCCTCGACCCAATCTACCAGTTCCAGATTTGATTCCGAACTGACCGTCGGAAAAGAAACAAGTTTTTCAAGTATTTCGCGTGCAGAAAGGGTTTGGGGCACCGTTCTCTCCTGTAATCTGGCAAGGCCGCAGGTTGGGCGTGGATGGGTTAAACGTCAAGGGGTTGCATATAAAATTTGAACGTCGGGTAAGAAATCACGCCACGTCAGGCAGTTAGGTGTTGATACGTTAAAAAATCATGTTAACGTCTATCAAATCAAAACAGCCGGATAAAATATGCCGGTATAAAAACAAGAAACACCTGGGGGTGCAATATGCCCGATTGGGCACTGCCCGTCCTTGCTTTCAAGGACAATATAGCGACTCGGCAGCATTGCTACGGCAAAATCCGCAATTTCGGATTTGCACAGGGCTGGCCTGCCCCCATTCACATGAACATGACAACAAACGCTGCGGATCCAACCGCAGGCCTGTGAGATTTCGAGCCAAGACATCAACAAGGAGAGTGAGACCTATGAAAATTAAAACCATCCTGATGGGCGCAGCATGTGCCTTTGCAATGGCCCCCGCGGCCTTTGCCGAACGTGGCGCTGACGGCCACCTGAATATCATCTACTGGCAAGCGCCCTCCACGATGAACCAGTATCTGTCCGGCGGCAACAAAGAGCAGGACGCAGCAGCACTGGTGAACGAGCCTCTGGCCCGTTACGACGCAAGCGGCGCGATTGTGCCTTGGCTGGTTGACGAAGTTCCGACCGTTGAAAACGGTGGCGTTTCTGCCGACCTGAAAACCATCACATGGAAGCTGACCGAAGGCCTGAAATGGTCGGATGGCACAGCTTTGACGTCCGAGGATGTCAAATTCACATGGGAATACTGCACAAACCCCGATGGCGGCTGTGCCTCGTCAAACTATTTTGACGGTGTTGCGAGCATCGACACACCGGATAACCGCACGGTTGTTATCCACTTTGCAGAACCCAAGCCGTTCCCCTATGGCCCGTTTGTTGGTGCAAGCACACCGATCATCCAGAAAGCCCAGTTTGAAAACTGCGTTGGTGCCAAGGCACAGGAATGTACCACCGAAAACTTCAACCCGATCGGCACCGGCCCGTTCGTTGTGACCGATTTCCGTCCTAATGACGTGATTTCGTTCAAAGCCAACGAAAACTATCGCGACCCGAACAAACCGGCGTTTGCGACTGTAACCTTCAAAGGTGGTGGCGATGCTCAGGCGGCTGGCCGTTCCGTTCTGGAAACCGGCGAATTCGATTACGCCTGGAACCTGCAACTGTCCCCTGATGTTCTGGCCAGCATGGAATCCGCGGGCAAAGGCACCGTGATCAAGGGCTTTGGCACCTCGGTCGAGCGGATCATGATCAACCTGACCGATGTCAGCCCCGATCTGGGCGACGAGCGCGGCACAATCAAGCACCCGCATCCGTTCCTGACAGACATCAACGTGCGCAAGGCCCTGTCAATGGCCATCGACCGCGCCCTGCTGACCAAGATCGGTTATGGTGAAACAGGCAAGCCCACATGTAACGTGTTGCCCGCCCCTGCGATCTATGTTTCCACCGCCAATGATTCCTGCCTGACGCAGGACATCGAAGGTGCAAACAAACTGCTGGAAGATGCAGGCTGGGTCAAAGGTTCTGACGGCATCCGCGCCAAAGACGGCGTGCGTCTGTCGGTTCTGTACCAGACATCCACAAACGCTGTGCGCCAGAAATACCAGGCGGCCATCAAACAGTGGTGGAACCAGATCGGTGTAGAGGTTGAACTGCGTAACATCTCGGCCTCTGTGTTCTTTGGTTCCGATCCGGGTTCGAACGACACCTTCCAGAAGTTCTTTGCCGATGTTGAAATGTACACCAACAATTTCAACGGCACAGACCCTGAAAACTACATGGCCAGCTGGACATGTGCCCAGATTCCTTCGCCGGAAAACCAGTGGCAGGGCAACAACATGCCGCGCTTCTGTAACGAGGACTACGAAGCACTGGTCAAGGAAATGTCCGTCACAGGCGACATCAACAAACGCGCCGAACTGGCCAAGGCAATGAACGACATGCTGATGCAGAACTACATCATGCTGCCGATCACCCACCGTGCCAGCGTATCGGCCCGCTCCAATACCCTGGGCGGCGTTGATATGAACGTCTGGGACAGCCAGATGTGGAACGTGGCCGACTGGACACGCGCCAAGTAATCCAGCAAATCACACGCGGCCCCGGATTTCTTTCGGGGCCGCATCCCTACCCAGATTTTCCCAGAACCATAAACCGAGACGCCGATGCTGACCTTTACGATCCGACGACTTCTGCTGGCCATTCCGACGCTTCTGTTCATCGCTCTGGTGATCTTTTCCCTGTTGAAACTTGCCCCGGGTGACCCCACGGCCAACGTGCCGCTGACCGTCCCCCCCGAGGTAAAAGCCAAAATGCGCGAGGCATTGGGGCTGGGGCAGCCCAATTATGTGCAGTTCTACAAATGGCTGGTGCAGTTCTTTATCATCGAGCCGCAGGTGATGATCGATCACTTCTTTGGCACCGATTTTGCCGATGGCAAACTGCGGGTGATCAGCTGGCAGTGGCGCGGTCCGGTGATGGATGTGGTGGTGCAACGCCTGCCGCAAACCCTGTGGGTGGTTGGCCTGTCCTATGTGGTTGGCGCAATGATTGCGATCCCGATCGGGGTGATTTCGGCCTATAAACAATATTCATGGTTCGACCAGATCGGCACGTTCATTTCGATGATCGGGTTTTCGGTGCCGACATTTTTCACCGGCCTGCTGCTTATCGTGATCTTTTCGGTCTATCTGGGCTGGTTCCCGTCGATTTATGACACAACACTGGTGGTCAACGACTGGCCCAGTTTCGTGAAACAGCTAAAACAGATTGCCATGCCGGTGTTCGTGCTGGCGCTGTATAACGCCGCCCAGATCAGCCGCTTTATGCGCGCCTCGATGCTGGATAACCTGAATCAGGACTATGTGCGCACCGCGCGGGCCAAGGGTCTGTCGGAAAGGGTCGTCGTTCTGGTGCATGTGTTGCGCAATTCGATGATCCCGGTTGTGACGGTGATTGCGCTGGGGGTTCCCGGTGTATTCGGCGGCGCGATCATCACCGAACAGGTGTTCAAGGTGAATGGCATCGGTGACATGCTGATCAAGGCGATCGAGGCAAACGACCTGCCGACCGTGCAGACCCTGACCTTCATCTTTGCCTTCCTGATTGTGATATTCAACCTGATTGCCGATATCCTTTACGGCATTCTGGACCCGAGGATCCGCTATGACTGAGACCGCCCAAAACACCGATGTGCCGACCAAAGCCCCGCGCAGCCAGTGGTGGGATATCTGGGACCAGTTTCGCCACCACAAAGGCGCGATGCTGGCCTCTTTTGTCTTTCTCTCGATCCTTTTCATTGTCATTTTCGGCAAGTTTCTCTGGCCGATTGACCCTGCCTACAACGATTTTGGCGCAATGGACCAGCGCCCCTCGCTGGCGCATCCGATGGGCACCGACGGGTTGGGACGTGATGCGCTGGCACAGATGATACAGGGGGGGCGCACCTCGATTGCGGTTGGTATGACCGCGATGCTGCTGGCGCTGTTCCTTGGCACGCTTGTGGGGGTTTTGTCG
The DNA here is from genome assembly GCA_015494385.1 of Marinosulfonomonas sp. Taxonomy (GTDB): domain Bacteria; phylum Pseudomonadota; class Alphaproteobacteria; order Rhodobacterales; family Rhodobacteraceae; genus Profundibacter. Next base: position 2,155 of record WGBJ01000443.1, on the reverse strand, counting down.
GGCTATTTCCGGCGGCTGGACGGGATATTGATGCGGATTACCGATCTGTTTCTGGCCCTGCCGCTGTTGCCGCTGCTGCTGGTGATGATGATGCTGTTCCGCGAACCGCTTTCTGCCGCCTTCGGGCCGGAAATGGGCATCTTCATCCTGATGGTAACAGCGATTGGCCTGACCAGCTGGATGCCCACCGCACGGATCGTGCGCGGCGATGTGCTGGCGCTGAAGGAACGCGAATTCATCCTGTCGGCGCAATCCATCGGCACCACGCCGTTCAAGATGATCATGCGGCACATCCTGCCGAATGTGATGTCACCGATCATGGTGTCGGCCACGCTGGGGATCGCCAACGCGATCATCACCGAAAGTGCCCTGTCCTTCCTTGGCCTTGGCTTTCCACCGGATTTCCCGACATGGGGCCGGTTGCTGAATGACGCCGCCGAATACCTGCAGATTTACCCCGAGCGGGTGATCTGGCCCGGTCTGGCAATTTCGCTGACGGTATTGTCGGTGAACTATATCGGTGACGGGTTGCGTGACGCGCTGGATCCACGGCTGCGCAAACGGTAAGGGCCGCGTCCCCGAAATCTTTAAAAGATTTCGGCCCGTTTTCTTTAAAAGAAAACGGCGGCCCTAATGCGCCTTCCTGATCCGGCGCACGATCCACCAGACCGCCAGTAACACCACAGGCGTGGCCATGGCCGACAACATTGGCTTGTCCAGCCCTGATGCCTTGGCAAAAGGATACAACCCGTAAGTCACCAGATTGATCGCATAGTAACTGATCGCCACCACAGACAGCCCTTCGACCGTCCGCTGCAATCGCAGTTGCAGATCCGCACGTTTGTCCATGCTTTCCAGCAAGGCCTGATTTTGCGCCGAGCGTTCCACCTCGACCCGTGTACGCAGCAAATCCGCCGCGCGCATCACCCGTTCGGCCATTTCCTTCAGGTGTTCTTCGGCCGAGCGCACCGTGCGCATTGCCGGATCAAACCGGCGCAGCATGAATTCCGAAAAGGTTTGCCGCCCGCCAAAGCGGTCTTCGCGCATCGCTGCAATCCGTTCTTCCAGAATGGTGCTATAGGCCCGCGAGGCAGCAAAGCGGAAACTGGTCTGCGCCATGAGATCCTCAAGCTCGGTCGAGATACCCAGCAATTCGCCCAATGCCTCTTCTTCGGAACGGGCCGCATTTTTGATATGGCCGACCAGATCGGACACCTGCACATCAATCTGCGCCAGCCGTTTGGCCAGGTTCAACGCCTTGGGCAGGGCCAGCATCGACATGGATTTATAGGTCTCGATCTCGCATAACCGCTGCAAGGTGCGCCCGATCCGCCGCTCGCCGGTGCCCGGCTCAACGAAAATCGCGAACCGCAAATGTCCGGCACTGTCGATCCGGTAATCCCCCGCCACAATCGCCTTGCGATCCAGCGTATAGGACACCGCGATGCTTTCGGCGACAAAACATTCCTTGACCTGCGCCTCGACCTGCTCGGGGGTTTTGGGCATTTCCTCGACCCGGATCAGCGCAGACGTCAGCCGCTTGCCGGGGAGGGTTGCCAGCCAGTCGGCGGGGAAAACCTCGAACGCGACGGGGTCAAACGGGCGTTCCGCCACCCCGTCGGTAAAGATGGTGTAGGTGACAAATTCGTGGTGCAACTCCCACTTCAACCGGTGCCGCCCCAGATCGCAAAAGAAATGCGTGGCGTCCGGTTGAGGGTGTGAAGCCCCGAAACGGTCCAGTAGATTAATCAGGTGGGCGCGGTCCAGCCTGCGGTCGCGGTTGGCGGCATCTACAGGGTTTTTCAGCGCCAGAAACACTGCATGGCACGGGGCCGACAGAATGGGAAAAGGCCGCGCGTGCAGCTCGTTTGCCATCTGGTAGCGTAGCGGGTGATCTTCGAGTTGGCTCATAAATCCGGTCCATCAGAAAAACGCCCCGCCGGTCGGGCGGGGCGTTTAAAGGTTAGTTGATCAACGTCAGCAGTTTATTCAAACTGTCCTTGGCATCGCCATAGAACATCCGCGTGTTGTCCTTGTAGAACAGCGGGTTTTCGATACCGGAATAACCGGTCCCCTGCCCGCGTTTGGAAACGAACACCTGCTTGGCCTTCCACACTTCCAGAACCGGCATGCCCGCAATCGGGCTGTTTGGATC
>WGBJ01000442.1 GCA_015494385.1 Marinosulfonomonas sp. | reverse complement strand
GGCCAGACAGGGGCCGTAATTCAGCGGATAATCCGGCGCGATGATGCCACGACCGGCAAAGCTGCACATGGTGGCTGCCCGCGTCAGCCGCACCAGCTTGCGCGCGGCCTCGAACCCCTGCGCAGCACCACCGCCAAAGATGAACAGCGGCCGCCGTGCCCCCAGCAACCATTCCGCCGCCGCCGCCACATCCTCGGGACGGGCAACGGGCTTGGCGGGGGCGATGGGTTGATCTGGCGCGGGATCGGCAGGGCTGCCCAACACGTCAATCGGCACCTGAATGTGTTTTGGGCGCGCGCGGGTGGCTGAAAATTCGGCAAAGGCCTTGTCAATCAACCGGTAGGCCGCAGGCGCATCGGGGGCCGTAACGGACCAGTCACAAACCGTGGCCGCCGCCCCCTCCTGATCGCGCATTTCATGCAGGCGGCCCCGTCCGATATGGCGGTCCTTGGTTTCAAGGCAGGACGACACCACCAGCATCGGCACCGAATCCGAATAGGCCTGCCCCATCGCCGTCATGATGTTGCACAACCCCGGACCGGTGATCACATAAGCCACCCCCGGCTTGCCTGTAGCGCGGGCATAACCATCGGCCATGAACCCCGCCCCCTGTTCGTGACGGGGCAGAACATGGGTGATCCCTGCTTCCTCGATGCCGCGATACAGCTCGATGTTATGCACCCCGGGGATGCCGAAAATCACATCAACCCCGCGCGCCTTCAGCATGTGTGAAATATTCGCGCCCAGTGGTCTCTTGGCCATCGCTTATCCTCTCCAGAATCTCACTGTCAAAATGGTGAACACCACCAACAGTTCCAGCCGCCCAACCAGCATCCCGATCGCCAGCAGCCATTTCGCCGTATCGTTCAACGGCGCGAAATTGCCCGCCGGTCCGATAATCTCGCCCAGACCGGGGCCGATATTGGCAATCGCCGTGGCTGCCCCCGAAACCGAGGTGACAAAATCCAGCCCCGTCGCCCCCAGAAGCACCGACAAAACGCCGATAGATGCAACAAACAACACAAAGAACGCCATGACCGAGGATATGACCTCCTCGGTGACGGGGCGTCCCTGATAGCGGGGAACAAACATGCCGTGCGGCGAATGGATTTTGGCAATCTGCGAACGGATTGCACCGAACAGCAACTGATAGCGGAAAATCTTGACCGAACAGGCGGTCGACCCCGCACAGCCCCCGATCAGCCCCAGAAAGAAAAACAGCACCACAGGGAACGGGCCCCATAACTGGTAATCCACGCTGGCATATCCCGTGCCCGAAATAATTGAGGTGACGTTGAACGTGGCCTCGCGAAAGGCGTGCTCGTAATGGTCACCATTGGCCAGAACGCGGTAAACGGTCAGCGATACGACAAGGGCCGCGATGGTCCAGAAATAGGTGCGTATCTGGGTGTCGGTGAACAACGGGCGCGATGATCCGCCAATCAGTTGCACATAGCGCACGAACGGCAGGCTGGCCAAAATCATGAACACCGAGGCAACATATTCCGGCGCCCCCTGATATTCCCCGAACGAGGCATCATGCGTCGAAAACCCGCCGGTCGACATGGTGGTCAGCGCATGGTTCAGGGCCATAAATCCGGGCAGGCCAAACGCCAGATAGGCCATAAAACAGGCCAGCGTCAGGCCAAGGTAAATTGTTGAAATCCGCGCCGAAATCTGTGCCGCTCGCGGCAGGATTTTCCCCATTGTATCAAAGGCTTCGGACCGGAAAATCTGCATACCACCGATCCGCAGTTCAGGTAGGAAAACCATCGCCACAACGATAATCCCGATACCGCCAAACCACTGCATCATCGACCGCCACAGCAAAATCCCGTGTGGCAAATCATCCAGTCCGCTGAACACGGTGGAACCGGTTGTCGTCAGGGCCGACATCGCCTCGAAAAACGCATCGACCACGCGGGCCTCGGGTTCACCGAACATAAAAGGCAAAGCGCCAAAAATCGGCAAAACCAGCCAGACCCCGGTGGTCAGCAAAAACGTCTGCTGGATGTTCAGCCCCTGATGCGACCGGTTGGCCGAGGCCAGTGCCACCATGCCCCCCATCAGCACCGTGATAATCGCGCTTTCCAGAAACACCTGCCAATGACCGTTCTGATACAGAATATCGGTCGCCATCGGGATCAGCATGGTAACCCCGAGCGCGGCAACCAACTGGCCGATAACAAACCCTACTGGACGCAGATCAAACATAGCGCCAAGGCTTGGCGGGACGGGGTGAAACTGTCAAGCGGATTTACCGGCCCGCTACCCTACATGAAACAGCGTGTTAAACAGTTTCGGGTCCAGACTGTCGGTGACAAAAGTATCCCCCTCGGTCACGATCGACACGGCATCATGACTGTGCAGGCTTTCCTGATGGCTGGCGATCACGCGGAAATCCTCGATCCGGGGGTCGGCCTGCAACCCCTCGAAAAACAGCCGCGCTGCATCCTCGACGAAAATCGGATTGGCCGCGTTCAATTCCGCGAACGCCTGTTCATCCTCGCGTTTGACCATCACCTGTGTTTCGGTCGGCACCGCCGCACGGCAAATGTCGATCAGATCCTCGAACCACAGACAGTTTGTGCGCCCCGATTCAGGCTGCGTCATCTGCACCGAAATCCGCGCCACCGAGCGTTGCGAATGTGGCGTGGCCAGTTGACCCCGCGTTTGGCGGGCATGTTCGGAAAGTTCAAGGGAACAGGGGCAAGTGGACGAGTACACATAGTCTAGATGTATGATTTTGACAATTTTACCTTTCTTCTCGACCAGCTCCAGCGCGATATCATAGTATTGATACCCCTCTAGACCCGACCGCAAAGAGGGCAATTTCACAGGGAAAGAAAACCGCATCTGGATGCGGGCGTCAAAGCTGTCCAGATCGGCTTTGTAATCATTCAACGCGGCTTCGATCACATCAAAGCTGAAGGTCTTTTCGGCGTGGGTATAAAAGGTGCGCATGATGCGCGACATGTTGATACCCTTCTTGCCCGCCTCAAGGCTGACGGTGCCGGTCACCGATGTTTCCAGCCGCAAATCGCCACCATCACGGGAATGGAACCGGATCGGCAGGCGGAAATTGGAAATGCCCACATGCTGGATGTGCCGCTTGGCCCCTTTGATCAGGCTTTCGGGGCCGTTCTGCAGATCGGGGAGTGAGGCTTTGTAAGCCTCGTCCACGGTAAATTCCTCAGGGTATGCACGCGCCAGCGCCGGATAATTCGACACCTCGTTTTCCGGCAACAAACGGGCGATGGCGGGGTCCAGTTGTGCCACCTCGATCGCGCTGACCGATTTGGCCCAGTCGCGCAAGGTCTCCAGTGCCTCTTCCGCCTTTTGGCGGTTGGCATCATCACTGTCTTTGGGGGGCTGAATATTCACGGCCACTCCTTCATCGTTTCCTGTTCGCCCTCTTAATGTAATGGATCAGGCGCGATTAACCAAATGTTACCGACCCATCGCGGCCCTATGCCGCCATCAGCGCCTTCAGAATGTCGGCCTGCAGGTCGTCTGCGTCCTCGAGTCCGATGCTGATCCGCACCAGACCGGGCGTGATGCCCAATTCGGCCTTTTGCGCATCCGGCAGGCGCTGGTGCGTCGTGGTTGCGGGGTGGGTGGCAATGCTTTTGGCATCGCCCAGATTGTTGGAAATGATAATGATTTCCAGCGCATTCAAAAACCGGAACGCCGCCGCCTGCCCGCCCTTCAGGTCCAGTGACAACATGGTGCTGCCCTTGCTCATCTGCTGGCGGGCAAGGTCCACCTGCGGGTGGCTGTCCAGAAACGGATGGATCACGCGGGCCAGTTTTTCGTGGCCCTCAACCGCCTGCGCAATCTGCATCGCACTATCGGCCATCGCACGACACCGCAAATCCAACGTTTCCATGCCCTTCAGCATTACCCAGGCGTTGAACGGGCTCATCGAACCGCCGGTGTGTTTCAGATAAGGCTCCAGCGTGCCGCGGATAAAATCACGACTGCCCAGCACCACCCCGCCCAGACACCGCCCCTGCCCGTCGATATGTTTGGTGGTCGAGTAAACCACCACATCGGCCCCCAGTTCAAAGGCGTTGGAAAAGATCGGCGTGGCGAACACATTGTCCACCACCACCAGCGCCCCGACCGCATGGGCCAGATCACAAACCGCTTTGATATCAATCAGTTCCAGCGTCGGATTGGAAATGCTCTCGAAAAACACCAGCCTGGTAT
>WGBJ01000441.1 GCA_015494385.1 Marinosulfonomonas sp. | reverse complement strand
TCTCTGTTTTTTATCCGCTTTCCGAACCATCCGGCCCGTCCCGCGTCCCCTTGGTGCATCTCTGCGCCGCCGGTGAAGTGGTATCTAGGCCTCCACGCGCAGAGTCGCAACCCCTTTTTGTAAAAAATCCAAAGTTTTTTCAAAAATAACAGTTTCCTCAGGAAACAACCCATTTGGCCAAAAATAGCCCGGGCAAGCCCTGCGGAAAACCGGTAAGATTTAGCACAATTCAATCCGGTTTTCGCAACTATCGGAAACACACATGCAAATCAGCCGTCCAGGGGGCCGGAATCATAGAATCAACGCCGGTTTACCCCGCCCTTTTCAGGCTATTCCCCACGACCCGCTTTGGCCGGATTCGAATCCTGACCATCAGCAGCGCAACAATCCCCGCCAGATACACCAGTGGTTCTGTCTGCCACCCTTTCACCAGCCAGACATAATGCACCGCACCGGCAAGGGCGGCTGCATAGGTCAGCCTGTGCAGCTTGCTCCAGGTCGCCGCCCCCAATCGCCGGATGGATAGGTTGTTGGATGTCACCGCCAAGGGCAGCATCAACAGGAACCCTGTCATGCCAATTGTGATATAGGGCCGCTTGACGATATCCATCCAGATATAGGCCCAGTCCAGCTGTGTATCGACCACCAGCCATGTCAGAAGATGCACCGTCACATAGAAGAATGCCAAAAGCCCGATCGCCCGACGAAATTTTATCAGGTTCAGACCCGCAAAGCGGCGCAGAGGGGTGATCATCAGTCCGGCCACAATCAATTGCAGCCCGATCAATCCCAACTGCTGTTCGATCGCCTTCACAGGGTCCGCGCCCAGCTGGTTTGTCAGACCCAGATAGTACAGCCAGATCACCGGCAGCGGCCCCACTATATAGAGGGGCCACGCCGGAACCCGTTTCAGGCCGGTGTTTATGCGCTGCGTGATGGTCATTCTAATGGTTCTTTACCAGATCCATTCCGGCGTAAAGGCTGGCAACCTCTTCTTCGTACCCGTTGAATTTCAGCGTCGGCTGGCGACGGGCAAACAACCCGCCCCCGACAGGACGTTCCGTGGCCTGTGACCAGCGCGGGTGGCTGACCTCGGGGTTCACGTTGCTATAAAAGCCGTATTCATCCGGTCCGATTTCATTCCATGTGGTTTTGGGCTGTTTATCGGTCAGGGTGATCCGCACGATCGACTTGATGGATTTATAGCCGTATTTCCACGGCACCACCAAACGGATCGGCGCACCATTCTGTTTGGGCATTTCTTCCCCGTACAGACCTGTCGCCAGAATGGTCAGCGGATGCATCGCCTCGTCCAGCCGCAGTCCTTCGCGATAGGGCCAGTCGAGCACACTCCGTTTCTGGCCCGGCATTTCGCTGGGCCGGTGCAGGGTTTCAAAAGCCACATATTTCGCACCGGACTGAACCCCGACCCGATCCAGAACCGTCTTAAGCTCGAACCCGATCCATGGGATCACCATCGACCATGTTTCCACACAGCGGTGCCGGTAAATCCGCTCTTCCATATTAACCACCTTCAGAATGGCCCCCAGATCGTAATTGCCCGGCCGGTCCACCAGCCCGTCAATCCTGATCGCCCAAGGGTCCACCGTCAGCGCATCGGCATAACTGGAAGGGTCCGACTTGCCGGTGCCGAATTCATAGAAGTTGTTGTAGGTGGTGATGTCCTCGAAACGGCTTGGCTCCATATCGGTTGAATAGCCGCTTTTGGCGGCATCGATTTTGGCCAGTGCCGGACCGGCAATGGACCCAAAGGCAGCCGCCCCCGCCCCGGCAATCAACTGGCGCCGGTTCACAAAGGTTTCATGCGGGGTGATGTCCGAATATTTCAGATTGGTTTTAAAGCGATATACCATTTCCAGCCTTTATCCTTGGTTTTCTACAGCATCACCTAAGTTGTCCCGACACCAAAGCCAAAACAAATTGGCTCACGAAACTGTTTGGTTTTTGTAACGTGGGAAAATTTCGTCCATCGGCTTGCTGGTGCCATCCGCCTGCACGATCCGCACATGCTTGCGCCGCATCTGGCGCGGCTCAGACACGCCAACCGAATGGGCGATGGTTTCCACCTCTTTGGTCAGACATTTGGCATAATGGGCGACCTTTGCGTATTTGTCCTCGACCACCAGCCCTTTTTGCAGGCCGGGATCATGG